>JAEYYZ010000167.1 GCA_023428185.1 Actinomycetes bacterium | reverse complement strand
TTGCTGGGCTTGCCGGTGATACCCGGCCCGTCACGTTTGATGGCGACGAAGGTGCGCGGGTGCGCCCCATGGGTGCGCTCATTGATGCGTTGCGGGCGCTTGGCGCCACAGTAGACGACGACGGCAGTGGCACCTTGCCCTTCACGGTCACCCCCGGCACTGCGGTTCCCAGCGAAGTGGAAGTGAACGCGAGCGCCTCGTCACAGTTTGTGACAGCGTTGTTGCTGGTAGCACCACGCTTGCCCGGCGGCCTCACCGTGCGCGACGTAGGCGAGGCGTTGCCGAGCCTGCCGCACATCGACATGACCTGCGAGAACCTACGCGAGGCGGGAATCCGGGTGGATCAGCCCGACAACCGCACCTGGGTAGTGCATCCCGGCCCTATTCGCTTGGGTGACGTGCGCGTGGAGCCGGATCTCAGCAACGCTGGCCCGTTCATTGCGGCTGCCTTGGTGGCGGGCGGCACTGTGCGCATTCCAGGGTGGCCCGCCGTGACCACCCAACCTGGCGCGCTGTTCCCGGAGTTGCTCACCCAGATGGGTGGCACGTGCTCACTCGATGGCGACGTGCTCACCGTGACCGGCACCGGCACGGTGAACGGCATCACCGCGGACCTGTCCCCCGCTGGTGAGATCACTCCCACCATCGCGGCGCTGTGCGCGCTGGCGACCGGCGGGAGCGAGCTCACAGGAATTGGCCACTTGCGCGGCCACGAGACGGACCGGTTGGCGGCAATCGCTACCGAGGTAGACCGAGTGGGTGGGCTGTGCCTTGCGGGCGATGACTCGTTGAAGTTTGGTGGCGAGCCTCCTGCGGGCCTCAACGCCGCCGTCATGGAGACGTACCACGACCACCGCATGGCCACCTTTGCCGCGGTGCTGGGCCTGCGCGTCCCCGGCATCAAGGTCATCAACGTGGGCACCACATCCAAGACGATGCCCGACTTCCCCCAGATGTGGGACGCGATGGTGGCCACCTCCCAAGACCCCGCCACGGCGTCGGCGTAGGGATTGCCACCAGGTGACGGACTGGAGCCGGTACGACGAGTCGGACGCAAAGGTGCGCCCTGGCCGTGGTTCCCGCCCGCGCTCCAAGCGCCGCCCCGCGCACGACGACGCCATTGACGCGATGGTGGTGGCCGTTGACCGTGGCCGCTACACCATCCAAACCGAACCGGGCGTGAAGGTCATGGCCGTCAAGTCTCGCGAGCTGGGCAGGCGCGGACTGGTGGTGGGCGATGCTGTGGGCGTAGTGGGCGACACTTCTGGCGCCGACGACACCTTGGCCAGGATTGTGCGCCGGGATGAGCGGGTCTCGGCCTTGCGACGCACCGCCGACGACACTGACACCACCGAGCGCGTAGTGGTCGCCAATGCCGACCAACTCGCCATCATCGCGTCGCTCAAGGATCCAGAGCCCAACGTGCGCATGATTGACCGCTGCTTGGTGGCTGGCGTTGACGCAGGGCTCACTCTGCTGCTAGTGCTCACCAAGGCAGACTTGGCCGATGCCGCAGAGTTGCGTGGCATGTACGAGCCGCTGGGTGTCACGGTGATTGAGTGTTCGATCAAGCGGGAGGGCGGGCCCGAGGCCGATGCCGGATTCCAGCTATTGCGCACAGAGCTTCACGGAGTGCGCACCGTATTTGTGGGGCCGTCGGGCGTGGGCAAGTCCACGTTGGTCAACGCGCTAGTGCCTGGCACGGACCGTGCCATCGGGCGCGTGAATGACGTCACCGGGCGCGGGCGCCACACGTCAACGTCTTCACTCATGCTCGAGGTGCCTACTGGAGGTTGGCTCATCGATACCCCAGGGGTGCGGTCCTTTGGGCTCGCACACGTGGACCCCAGCGGGTTTCTGCTGGCGTTCCCTGACGTGGCCGACTACGCGGCGGAGCATTGCCCGCGCGGTTGCCAACACCTCAGCGCTGCGGACGGGTGCGCGCTCGACGAGTGGGCGGCGTCCCCTGAGCCCAGCGTTGCGGCAGACCGCGCAGTCACGCTGGACTCGATCAGGCGCTTGCTGGTCTCGCGTGCCGCTGGCGACACGTACTAACCGACTACCCTGAAGCGCATGAGAGCTCCGCTAGAACTCACTGGTCCCTACGCCGCTGACCTCGCGTTGGCGTTGGAGATCGCGGATGCCGTGGACGTACTCACGTTGGCGGGCGCGCAAGGCGTCATCGACGTGGAAATGAAGCCCGACGACACCCCCGTCACCGCCATTGACCGCGCTGCGGAGCGGCTAGTGCGCGAGCGGCTGGCTGCGTCTCGCCCTGCCGACGCTGTGGTGGGCGAGGAGTACGGCACCACCGGCAGCGGTCCCCGGCGATGGGTAGTGGACCCCATCGATGGCACCAAGAACTTTGTGAGGCGAGTGCCGGTGTGGGGAACTCTCATTGCACTGATCGATACAGACGCTGAAGGCAAGGAAGTGTGTGCCGTTGGCGTGGTGAGCGCCCCGGCTCTTGGCCGGCGCTGGTACGCCGCGGTAGGCGCTGGGGCTTGGACCGTGACCAAGATTGACGGCTTCTCTCGTGAGCCGCGCGCTATTGGCGTGTCCGGTGTATCCGAGCTCTCCCAGGCATCGCTGAGTTTCTCTGACCTCATGTATTGGGATGAGGTCGGGAGTAGCGAGGGCATCGTGGCGTTGCAGCGCGCCGTGTCCAGGGCGCGCGGGTACGGCGACTTCTGGAGCTACATGATGGTGGCGGAGGGTTTGGTCGACATCGCTACCGAGCCACAACTGGCGCTCTACGACATGGCGGCGCTAGTGCCCATCGTGACCGAGGCGGGCGGTCGCTTTACCGGGCTAGACGGCAAGGATGGCCCGTTCTCTGGATCCGCGCTTGCTACCAACGGACTGGTGCACGAGCGCGCGCTGGCCCTGCTGGCCGCGCCTACTGGACGGTAAAGCGCCGCCGCCCCACGAGTAGCGCGACGCCTGCGGCCGCAAGCAGTAGCGCCAACAAGATCGCGTGACGGGGCTCAGTGCCGGTGGTCGCGAGTGCGCTGGCCGATGCTGACACCACAGTGCTGGTGGCACCAGGACCCTCGGCATTGACGGCCGTCACCCGGAACTCGTATGCCTTGCCGTCGGTAAGTCCGGTGACGGTCGCGCTGGTCGCAGCGGACACCCCGTCAGCAAACACGAGCCACGGGCCACTACCCATCAGTCGGTACTCGATCACGTAGTCGGTGATGGGGCTGCCGCCATTGTCAGCGGGCGCGGACCATGCCAAGCCAACCTGGCCGTCACCTGGCGTGGCCACAGGACCCGTAGGGGCACCGGGCACCGTCATGGGTGCGGCGCTCACCTGGGCGCTGGGGATTCCCGTACCGGCCGAGTTGGTCGCCGAGACCCTGAAGTCATACGCGGTGCCATTGACCAGACCCGTCACCGTCGCCGACGCCCCAGCCGAGACCCCATCAGCGAAGATCAGCCACGTACCGCTGCTGGACGCCTTGTACTCGACTAGGTAGTCGGTGATGGCAGATCCGCCAGTGTCGCCCGGCGCAGTCCAGTTCAGTGCGACCTGTTGAGCACTTGACGTGACTGCCAATCCCGTGGGGGCAGCCGGAACGGTCGCGGGCATGGCCGCCACTGGACCGCTGCTAGGGCTGTCGCCCGCCACGGTCCGAGCGGACACTCTGAAGTCATACTCGGTGCCATTGACCAGACCTGTCACAGTCGCCGACGCCCCAGCCGAGACCCCATCAGCGAACACTGCCCAGGTGCTGTCGCTGGCCTCCTTGAACTCCACAATGTAGTCCGTGACGGGCCTGCCACCGTCACTCCCAGGAGTCCACGACAGCGCCACCTCGGAATCGCCCGGCGTAGACGTCAAAGCTGTAGGGGCATCGGGCGTAGTGAACGGAATGGCAGGCTGCACTTCACTCAGCACACCGGTGCCCAGTGTGTTGACCGCAGCCACTCTGAAGTCATACTCGGTGCCGTTCGTCAATCCCGTTACGGTCGCGGACAGCCCAGTCGAAACACCATCGGCAAAGGCAACCCATGTGCTATCGCTGGACGCCTTGTACTCCACCACGTAATCCGTGACAGGAAGTGTGCCCGTATCGATAGGAGCAACCCACGTGAGGTCCACCTCACTGTCGCCTGGCGTCGCCGTGAAGGAGGTGGGTGCTTGGGGTGCACCGGGAGTCTGCTCGAGTACCGAGACGGTATCCGAGTCAAAGTTGGAAAGGTAAAGCGTGTATCCGTCGGGAACCATTTCGATCCAGAACGGAGAGTTACCGACAGGGATGTTGGCAACGAACGTGCCGGTATCCGCGTCGATCACGGACAAAGAGTTGGTGGTGCGATTGGCCACATAGACCGTAGAGCCATCGGGCGACACCGCGATACCGAAGGGTTGCCCCCCTGCTGCCCACGTCGAGGTCACTGTGAGAGTGGACGTGTCCACCACGTACACACTGTTCGCGTCGGGACTTCCTACATACAAGGTGTGCTCGTCTGGAGACAAGGCCACGAAGTGTGGATCCGCGGGCAACGCGACCGTAGCGGTCACCGTGGAGCTGGCTGTGTCAATGACCCGCAGAGCGGATCCGCTCCCATCTCCTACATAGAGGGTCGCACCGTCACTGGTGAGCGCGAGACCCAAAGGTTCACTTCCCGCCGGGATAGTGTCGGTGAGGGTGGCGGTGTTCACCGCCACCACAGAAATGTCGGCACTGAAGTAGCCGCTCACGTACAACGTGTTTCCGTCAGGGGAAACCACCACCATGGATGCGGAGTCCCCATTCACCGGTGCCGCCGCTTCAACTGCGTGGGTGGCAGTGTCGATAATGATGACTTCAGGCGAGGTCAACTGAGCGACAAAAAGCCTGGACCCGTCAGGCGAAAGCGTGAGTAGGGTCGGATCTCCGATGACAATGGTGTCCGTCACAGTCTGCGTAGCAGTATCGATGACAGAGATGCTGCTCGCGCTGACGTTGGCGACGTACAAGCGCGAACCATCGGGCGAGAGCGCCATTCCCGCTGGTGCCGCGCCCACCGCAATGGTGTCCGCTACGTGGTCTACGGCGGCGGATGCGGGCAGTGCGATCAGTGTCACCGCTACGAGCGCCAGGGCGCTCACCATAGCCCGGGCGGACATCTTGCGGTGGGGATGCTGGCTCACTCTGGGCTCCTCGATCGGCTTGCACGTTGAACCGTACTGGCGACCGCGCTCCCAGGGCTCTTGCCGCGAACCTAGCAGGTGCCTTACCCCGAGCACAAAGAAATCCGTCAATTGTCGGATCCGCTGAGCCCGCCACCGGCCACCCGTATGCCCTGGTATGTGGCAAGAGGGCCTAACGGTCGGTGAGTTCGCCCAAGTCAAACCACAGCAAACTGCGCTCTTCGAGGCGCTCCTTAGCCTCGTGGTCACCTGCCCGGGCTGCGGCAATGTCGGCCGCGGCATCGTCCTCATCCATCAATACGCATGCGACGGCGCTGGGCTGGAGTTTGCCGGTAATGGTGACCGCCGCGAGGCCGCGGTCAGGGTCTCGGCTTACGTCTGCCCTGGAGAAGTCGGCGGCGATGACGACGCGCAGTGCGGATCCCAACGATTCAGCCGATGCTTCCGCTGCGTAGTCGATGGCGAGTTCAGCGAGTTCTTCCTCGTCCAGGTCGGGTGCGGCGGCGGCGAGTTCTTCGGTGGCGGCGTACCCATGGACGGGTTCCCACTTGCCGGAGGTTTGCAGAGCGAGTTCCGTCACGGTGGCTGGGATGTAGACCCTCATAGGGCCAGTCTCACCCCACGCGCCCAAGTGGACGGCGCGACGCGCGGACGAACACTCGTTGCAGGGAGTTTGAGCGTGCGGCTAGTGGCTATGGGCCAGTTGTGGTGAGTCTGCGTGCACAGTGGCGTAGGCGGCGGTCGCGAGTTGCTGGATGGCTTTGCGCGCTGCGGAGCGAGGTGCTCGTTCCCTGAGGGACTGACCCGCCAGCGTGGCAGCGTCGCACGAGCGCGCGTCGTAATCCACCGTCCACACCCTGTCCACGCCCGAATACCGCCGCAAGGCATCGGCCACGGCTTCACGCGGACGCGAGCCTGCCACCGATGCGCGCACCCTGTTCACCACTACCATCCGTGGAGTTTGGGCAGGAGGAAGGATGTGGTCGAGAGACGCGAGCGCGTTGACGAGCCGCTGCACGCCCAACGGTTCGGCAGAACCCACCACCACTACCGCATCGGCGTGAGCCAGTGCGGACAAGGTGGCACCGTTGCGTTGCGGTGCGCGAGTGTCGTACTGAAGCGCCTCATCTTGCTCAATGCTGAATCCGCAGTCGATCACCGTGATGTCTGCGTGGCGACGCAGTTGCTTCCACACGGGGTCAAGGGCGACTTGAGAAAGTTCAGGCCAGCGTTCGGCCCGCGTGATTCCGGTGAGCACTCGCAAATGTGGCGCGAAAGTCAGGGCGTGGCGCTCGACGGCGTGATCACTCAGGGTCCCATGAAGGGAGGCGCGGGCCAGAGCCGCGAGGCCCGGAGCTTCATCGAGTGAAGCGAACGCTTGCGCCACCGCACCGCCGTAGGTATCCGCATCCACGAGCATCACCTCGTGTGGTCCCGCGAGTTCCGCCGCAATATTCACGGCGATCGTGGTGCGCCCCGGCGCTCCGGTAGGACCCCAGACCGCCACGATCTTGCCCTCCCGTCCGGGAGTGAATGGCGCCAGCGCCCTGGGGGCTTCATGTTCTGGAGCCTTGCTCGCGGCGTCCACTGCGGCGGCGGCCACCTCCTTGGCGTCGGCCGTGGGCGCCAGCAGTTCTTCTATACCGAGCGATCTCAAGTGATCCGCCGCATCGGGGCTACCTGGGACACCCAAAATGGCCACGCCTGCGGTGGCAAAGAGAGCGATCACTGCGCGGTCGAGGTGAGGCTGCTCCGAGACGATGACGACCGAGCCGAGACCAGCTTCGGCAGCGGCAAGGGCTTCCGTGAGGTCAGCGCACCGCCGCGCCACTGTGAGGCGCTTGTCTGCACCGATGGCCGAAGCAATGGCGCTCTCACGCGCGCCGCGTACCGCAATAATGACGCCGAGCGGCATTACTCCCCCGGCCCTGGGAGGCCCACCACGGAGACCTCCCCTTCTGAAGCGAGAGCTTCGAGGAAGCGCGCCACGTCCCTCGCTGGCACGACCAGATACACGGTCTCTCCAGTGCGCGAGCCGAATGCCGAATCATCACGGGTGACTTGGTCGACCACCAGCGACGCACCGACTTGCGAGGTTTGAGGCCTCCCGTCCGTTCCTTCGACAGTGAGGTACACGTCGACTAACGCGCCGGGCCCGATGCCCTCCGCGAGCGGAAGTGCGCTTTGTACCGCGACGGGTCGGCCATCAAAGTCCTCACGCGATGCAAGGGATGTGGCGGGGATAAGTTCCCCTGCGTCTACCACGCGAGTGACTACCTGTCCCCAGGGTTCTGAGTCAGCCGCCAAATACGTTTTGCCGCTGATGCGAGCCGCTACCACCACAAAGTGAGATCTCTCCACCACTGTCCCTGGCGTGAGCGTTTCCTTCGCAGCGTAGAACTCAGTGGTGCGATCGGCACTAGAGACGATGATGCTCACCGCCACTACCGACAAGGCGATGAGCAAGAGCCCAATGAGAAGGCGTGGGTCGCGCCACGTGGGCCTACGCAAGCGGCCCGCAACCGGTCCGTGAGTGTCATTCATGGGACTTCCCCCTCCGATGTTGCTCGCCATCTTGCCGAATCCAACAAGTCCTGCCAACTCGAACTGTGGATAACTGCCGCTCGCTTGGCGACGCATGCGAGAATCAGGGTATGGATCAGCGCTTTCTCACGCTCGTTGATGTGCAGGAGATTCTCAACATCTCCTCCCCCCAGGCCTACGCCTTGGTGCGCAGCGGTGATCTGCCCGCGATCCAAGTGGGCGGCCGCAGTCAATGGCGCGTGGAGTCTTCAGAACTCGAGGCGTACATTCAGCGCCAGTACGCGGCCACCAAGGCCCGCACCGAAGCAGCAAGCTCTCAATAGCCCTCT
>JAEYYZ010000162.1 GCA_023428185.1 Actinomycetes bacterium | reverse complement strand
CTCTGTATGACTCGGCGGTGCGCGACGGGTGGAGCGCCGACGGCGAGCCCGGCTTTGTGTACACCGTGGATTGGCAAGGGGCACCTGTGGTGAGGGAGCGCATGCACTGGGTGGCGGCCGAGGCTGTGGCTGCCGCCGCCGTGTTGTGGAGGCGCACCAAGCAAGAGCAGTACGCCGCGGACTATCAACGATGGTGGGATTACATCGGCGAGTTTCACGTAGACCCTGTGGGGGGCTCGTGGTGGCACGAACTCGGCCCGGACAACTCGCCTTCTCGCACGGTGTGGCAAGGCAAGGCAGATATCTATCACGCCTTGCAGGCCACCTTCTTTGCTCGCTTGCCCATCTCACCGGCGCTTGCGGCATCTCTGGCGGCAGGGAATCTTCAGTAGCCGGTCAAGGAATCAGGACCAGTTTTCCTATCACTCCACCCGCCTCCAAAGTGTCGAGTGCTCTTCCTGCTTGTGCGAGGGGGAACGTCCCGGCGATCACGGGTCGTACCTTGGCAGGTACCAATGGCCATACGTCGGCGGCAACTCCTGACACGATCCGCACGCGCTCCTCTAGCGGTCGTGATCTCAGAGTGAGCCCCACGATTCGCGTGCGCTTGGACAGCAAGGCCCCGAGGTCCAGCGGCGCCTTCTTGCCCCCTTGCAGCCCGATGATCGCGAGAGTTCCCCCGATCCTGAGCACCTGCAGATTGCGCTCGAGATACGAAGCACCCATCACATCAAGCACGATGTCTGCCCCGCCTGCGGCAATCACGGCATCGGGCCAGTTGGGATCCGTGTAGTCGAAAGCGTGAGTGGCGCCCAAGGTGCGGCACGCTTGGACCCGTTCGGGAGAGCCGGCGGTGGCGAGCACCGTGAACCCGCGAGCTACGGCGTATTGCACAGCCAGTGAGCCGATTCCTCCCGCTCCACCGTGCACTAGGAGCGACTGTCCGGGGTTGGCTTGTGCCGCATCGAGGGCAGACCACACAGTGCACGCAGCTTCCACGAGTCCCGCCGCGTTCACGAGGGAAACCCCAGCGGGGATGGGTAGCACCAAGCCTTGGTGTACCACTGCGAATTGCGCGTAACCGCCGCCGGGGAGCAGCGCGCATACCTTCTGTCCCACCCGCCACCGCGTGACGGCATCGCCCACGGCAACTATCTCGCCTGAAACCTCGAGCCCCGGCCAGGTCGGTGCGTCTGCAGGCGGGGGGTAGAGGCCTTTGATTTGAAGGAGGTCGGCGCGATTAACGCCCGCAGCCGCCACGGCAATCAACACGTCCGTAGCACCGCACGTGGGCGTGGGAACCTCGCTAAAGGTCAGCGCGTTGTTGTCACCACCACCAACGATCGTTGCTGCCTGCATAGACAAATCCACCCTTTCCCGTCATAGGGGGCACGGTATACCGTCTCAATTGGTGAGTTGTGAATAAAGGATTCATGTGAATCGGTCCGGTGCCGATAAGAGGGGGGACGCAGGACGTAGCGAAGCTGCTACGAAGTAGCGCCCCACAAGGGCACCGAAGGAGAGCAGAATGCTCCAGAGGCTCAGTATCCGCGGGAAGATCCTCGCGGTAGTTGCCGTGCCTATCTTGGTCCTCATTGGCGCGGCCTTATACCTATCACTCGGTGCTCTCACTGACCTCAACCAGGCTCGTACTACGTCGGCTCTTCTCAACGTTGTTGAACGCGCAAAGACGCTCAATCAGGCGCTCCGCATCGAGGGTGACGCCGCGTCTAACTACATCTCCGCTTGGGCGGACTACGGCGGGCGTCACGCCGAGAGTGTCGAGGCCCTTGACCTCACGCTCGCCACGCTTGACGACCTCGCCGCAGCCAACGGGGTGGACGCAGCCATGCGCGATGCGGTGCAGCAGGCGTTGCAGGGTGGTCAGGAAATCCAAGGCAGCCCACAATCCGCCATGTCGCTGGAGGCCGCTCGCCAGGTGTGGCCCACGGGCATGGATGGCGGCGAGTTTGCCGAATGGCCGGAAACTGAGCAGGTGGACTTGGTGGTGGCGTCCTACAACGCCATGGAGGCGGCAGTGCGCCAGATCGCGAGCACCGCAGCCGTGAGCCCCGACGCCAACACGGCGTTGACGCAGGTGATCTTCCTGGTGTCCCAAGAAGGTGACCGCGCTCAGGTGTTCCTCACAGATACCCCAGCTCTTCAAGAGGCCTACATTGACGCCCAGCCCGACGTCGACTCCGCGTGGCGGTCAATGCAGGAACTCATCCCAACCCTGCCACAAACGGACCAGACCGCTCCAGCTATCGCGGCGTTGCAGGACATTCGGACCCAGTTTGATGAGCTGAACGCTAACCGTGACCGTACGCGCGACCGTTCCTGGCACGACAACTCAGCGCACTTGTACTACTTCACGCTCACCAGCGCGCTCTCCAACGTCGCCAACACGGTGATCCCCGTGGTGAACAACCCGCAGATTGCTTTGTGGCTCTCCGCATACGCCGCCACAGACGAGTTGCTTGAGGCGATGGCGATTGAGGACAACCGCGTTGACCGGTTCATTCGCGCAGGTCAGTTTGAACAAGGTGAACAAGACTCGGCCACCAACCAGTTTGCCCAAACCGACTTCACGCGCACCCAGGCCACCAGGGCCATCGAGTCGCTCAACGCGGGCCTCGAGTTGCCGCCGTTGGGATCCAACTTCGACTCTGGTAGTCAGACTGACTACCGCACAGTGCGTAACCGCGTGGGCAACGCCGAATTCGCCGTGGCCGCCGCCCAGAACTGGACCGGCCAGGTTGAACTCGAGTTGGTGCTGATCCGACCGCTGCACGATCAAACACTCGCCGAAGTACGCGACCGCGCAGCCACTCTCGAGCAAGCGACCTTGCTGAGGACGGTCTTGACGGCTATTGCGGCCTTCGTCATCGTGGCGTTGTCGCTCATCATCGCTCTCGGTATTGCCCGCCGCATCATCGGCCCTCTCCGCCGCTTGACCACCACTGCTACAGCTGTGCGTCAAGAACTTCCCCGCCTCGTGGAACGCGTGGCGTTGCCAGGCGAGCGGGTGGATGTCGCCGAAGTGCAGATTCCGGTGGAATCCAGCGATGAGGTGGGCCGCTTGGCAGAGGCCTTCAACTCGGTTAACGCGGCCACTCTGGCAATTGCGAGTGAGCAGGCAGCGCTCCGTGGATCTATTTCAGAGATGTTCGTTAACGTGGCTCGCCGCGACCAAGTGCTCCTCAACCGTCAGTTGTCCTCCATTGACGAAATGGAGCGGACTGAAGACAACCCGGATACGCTGACAAAGTTGTTCGCTTTGGACCACCTTGCAACTCGAATGCGTAGAAACTCGGAGTCCCTCTTGGTTCTTGCAGGCATTGACACCGGACGGCGATTGCGCGGGCCCATGCCTCTGTCTGACGTGATCCGCACGGCATCGTCCGAAATCGAGTTGTATGAGCGCGTCCAACTGGAGCTCGACGCGGACCCCGCCATGTTGGGTCACTCTGCTTTGACTGC
>JAEYYZ010000145.1 GCA_023428185.1 Actinomycetes bacterium | reverse complement strand
GCGAGATTCTCGCGGAAGTCGAGGCGCTCGTCGCTCAAGGCGCCGTCGAAGTGACGTTGCTGGGTCAAAACGTGAACTCGTACGGCGTGGAGTTTGGTGACCGGGCTGCCTTCGCAAAGTTGTTGCGCGCGTGTGGGGACGTCGAAGGTTTGGAACGCGTGCGCTTCACCTCCCCTCACCCTGCGGCGTTCACGGACGACGTCATCGAAGCCATGGCCGAGACTCCCAATGTCATGCCGCAACTGCACATGCCTCTGCAATCAGGCTCCGACGCGATCCTGCGTGCCATGAAGCGCTCCTACCGAGCCGAGAAGTTCTTAGGGCTTCTGGACAAGGTCCGCACAGCCATTCCCGATGCCGCGATCACTACGGACATCATCGTGGGCTTCCCCGGCGAGACCGAAGAAGACTTCCAAGCCACTCTCGACGTGGTGGAGAAAGCCCGCTTTACCAGCGCTTTCACGTTCCAGTACAGTCCACGTCCTGGCACTCCCGCTTACGGACTTGAACCGTTGCCCAAGGAAGTCGTGCAGGAACGCTACACGCGGCTACACGCGTTTCAAGAGCGGATGTCCCTTGCGGACCACCAAGCGATGGTGGGTCGCACAGTGGAACTCATGGTGCTCGACGTTGCCGGCCGCAAGGACGAGGCATCGGTGCGCATGAGCGGACGGGAACCCGGCAACCGCCTCGTGCATTTCACTGTGCCCGAGGGCGCGAACCCGCCTCGGCCCGGCGACATGGTCACGGTGGATGTCACCTACGCCGCGCCACACCACCTCGTAGCGGATTCCGCGCTTGTGGGAGGCACCTACGCGGTGAGACGCACCCGCGCGGGGGATGTGTGGGACGGAGTCCAGGCAGGGGAGCACAGTCACAGCTCCGGAGGGTGTGGCGACTCGTGTGGGACGTCTGTGAGCACCGGTGGGCCGGTAGGTCTAGGCATGCCCACCATCCGCGCGTGAGCCGTGCTTTCATGACTCACCCGCCTGTTCTTGCGATTGTGGGTGCCACGGCATCGGGCAAATCCGCGGTGAGCCTCGCAGTGGCGCGGATGCTGGACTCACACGGCGGAGCGGAGGTCATCAACGCCGACTCGATGCAGTTCTACCGGGGCATGGACATTGGGACCGCCAAACTCACCGTGGAAGAACGCCAAGGCATCCCTCATCACCAACTTGACACGCTCACGGTGAACCAGGATGCCTCCGCGGCCCGGTATCAAACCGAGGGCAGGGCCGACATCGCGGCAATCCTTGGGCGCGGCAAGGTACCGCTGGTGGTGGGCGGCTCCGGCCTCTACCTTCGCGCGTTACTTGACCAGTTCGAGTTCCCGGGGACAGACCCCACGCTTCGCGCTGCCCTTGAGTCACGGGCTCACACTGAAGGCCCAGGAATCTTGCACAGGGAGCTCGCAGCGAAAGATCCTCAAGCCGCCGCCAAGATCTCGCCGCAAAACGCCAAGCGGATAGTGCGGGCTTTGGAGATCCTTGAACTCCACGGTGCGTACGCAAGCTCGCTACCCGTCCACACGTACGCCGTCCCCTCCGTGCAAGTCGCCTTGCGACCCGACCAGGATGCGCTGGACGCGCGTATCGCCGAGCGCGTGGAGCGAATGTGGCAGGCCGGCCTCGTGGAGGAGGTAGAGCGGCTGATTGAGCAGGGGATTCGCGAGGCCACCACGGCACGCAGGGCAGTGGGGTACGCCGAGACCCTGCAATACCTTGACGGTGAACTGGACCAAGACCACGCTCAAGAACTCATTGCCCGCAACACGCGCCGGCTTGCGCGGCGCCAGCGCCGTTGGTTCATGCCGGACCCGCGCGTGACGTGGGTTGAAGCGCCACGCGATGCCAGCGATGTCGAGAGAGCGGCGCGAGACGTCCTTGATGTCTACGTGCGTGAGGCTCGGTAGTTCAACGGCCAAGGTGGCAGGGCGCACCTCGCCCGTGAGGCTCGGTAGTTCAACTCCCGCGTACGCTGGGCGCATGGCTTTGCGCGCCCCTCAGTCCTCGCCCTCTTCGCCGCGCCTGCATTTCACCAAGGGCCACGGCACCGAGAACGACTTTGTGTTGCTCTTTGACGCGCGGGCAGAAGTCACGCTCACGCCCGCGCTCGTGCGCGAGTTGTGTGACAGGCGTGCAGGCATAGGCGCAGACGGAGTCATCAGGGCCGTACCCGCGGGTCTCATCGATGCTGGTAGTGGCTTTGAACCACAGGTGTGGTTCATGGACTACTGGAACGCGGATGGCTCGTTGTCCGAGATGTGCGGTAACGGTGCGCGAGTGTTCGCAGCCTTCCTCGAAAGGGAAGCGGGACTCGACTTGAGCGCACCGACAGTCATCGGCACCCGTGCAGGTGCCAAAACGGTCACTGCACTGGGTGACGGGCACTACGCCGTGGGGATGGGGCCGTGGCGCATTCTGGAGCAAGACGACGCGGCGGATTGCATTGTGGCGGCGCGCGGTTCCGTGCCACGGCCAGGGCTGAGCGTGGATGTGGGCAACCCGCATACCGTGGTCGCTCTTGCCTCTCAAGACGAACTCACTGGA
>JAEYYZ010000115.1 GCA_023428185.1 Actinomycetes bacterium | reverse complement strand
GAGCTCTGCTCAAAGATGGGCGCAAAACGCTTACAGGGGCCACACCATTCGGCCCAGAAATCCACCAGCACAATGCCGTCTTGAGAGACGGTCTGCTCGAACGTCTCGTTGGTCAAATTGACTGTTGCCATGCTTTTCCTCCCGAGGGCACATTGCCCGATGCCTGTGTCAACGCCCGCACAGGGCGGGACTATTCCGTCACTAGGTTCCCATGGCTCGGCGCGCGTCCTGACAGTCACACGCTGGGCGCGGTACAACAGTTGCTATGACGGACATGGCTGAGCTCCCCGCGGAGCCCAATGGATGGCTCTCGGATCGCGAACTTCAACACGTGCGCTCCGAGTTGCCCCTGCTCTACGTCAACGCAGTACCTGTGCGCATTAACGCTTCGGGCGAGGTCACGGAGATTGGTTTGTTGTTGCGTGCCGACGAAGGCATGATCTCGCGGGCCCTGGTGGCTGGCCGCGTCATGTACCACGAGCGGATCCGTGACGCACTGATTCGCAACCTTGAAAAGGACTTGGGGCCGGTGGCATTGCCGCGCGTCCCCACTTCTCCCACGCCTTTTGCCGTGGCGGAATACTTCCCCACGGCTGGAAAGACGGCGTTCTACGACTCTCGCCAGCATGCGGTAGCTCTGGCTTTTGTGGTACCCGTTGATGGCGACTGCGAACCCTCACAGAACGCGCTGGACATTGTGTGGCTCACGCCCGAGGAAGCCGCCTCAGATGAGGTGGCAGCGGACATGGCCGGTGGTCAGCATGTGCTGCTACGCCAGGCGCTGGCGCACTGCGGGTTGTTGACCTAGACCTCAGCTGCGAGATCACGCCACCAACTCAGGCGGTCCGTTCGCCCGTCGTAGAGCCCACGCCCCTGATTGCGCCCGCTGGGACTAGGCAATACGAACACCCGTGCCCCGCCCAGGTGCCATGACTGCTCACCCAGCCCCGGCGTCGGCTGTCCTAAGTGCCGTGCAGCGGCCTTTCCGGCCTCTTTGGACGTGAACGCGAGCCATCCGGGCGCACACGCCGCGATGCGCTGCTCCAGCCCGGCCACGTCGTACACCAAACCGCGGTCATGGCTTTGCGCCATGTCCTTCACCAAATCCGTGAGGCCGATGCCGTACTCCAGTACGCGTTGATCATCCGTCGCTTCCAAGGGCTGGGGCACAAGACCTGCCTGATGCAGAAAGTCCCAGAACCGATTGCCGGGGCCACCGTAGTAGTGACCGCGAGCGGCCGAGATGAGCCCAGGAGCCGTGCCGCAGAACACCACCCGCAAGCCCGGCGCAAGGTAGTCGGGCAGCACGGGTTCAGTAGTGCTCACCGAGCGAGAGCCGCCGCAATCGCTGGGGCGAGCGCCCTGAATGCGGCGCCGCGGTGAGAAATCTGATTCTTGCGTTCCACTGTGAGCTCCGCATTGGTCACGGACTCGCCTTCTGCAATAAAGATGGGGTCGTAGCCAAAGCCGCCTCCACCTCCCGCAGCCAACGCAATACGCCCTGGCATCGTTCCGAGGTGCACCGTCTCCGAGCCGTCGGGAGTCACGAGCGCCGCCGCACACACAAAGGATGCTGTGCGGTGCGGGTTGCGAATGTCGGCGAGTTGGGCCAGCAAAAGTTCCAGGTTGTCGCGGTCCGCGCCATGCCGCCCGCTCCACAGCGCGGAGAAGATTCCGGGAGCTCCGCCCATGATGTCCACGCAGATCCCTGAGTCATCCGCGATGGACGGCAAGCCCGACGCCCGCGCCAACGCCCGTGCCTTGATGAGCGCGTTCGCCTCAAAGCTGGTGCCGTCCTCAATGGGCGAGGGCGCGCCCAAGTCTGCCGCGCTCGCAAAGTCCTCACGGTCCAAGCCGGGCACTAGCGGACCCACGATGTCCCACACCTCCCCCACTTTGTGGGCGTTATGGGTAGCAAACGCGAGCCTGGCCATACGCTTCACGCTCCCAGCGGCTGCGCCAACGCGGCGGCTTGTAGGGAAGCGAGTTGAGCATTCCCTGCCGATGCCAGGGCCAGCAGCGCGTCCAACTCATCGCGCGAGAACGGCGCGCCCTCAGCAGTGCCCTGCACCTCGACAAACCCGCCTGTGCCCGTCATGACGACGTTCATGTCGGTCTCAGCGCGCACGTCTTCCTCGTAGGGCAAGTCCAGCATGGGCACCCCGTCGATGATGCCTACCGAGATGGCGCTCACTGACCCGCTCAGCGGCTTGGCCGTAGCCTTGATGGCTCCGTGCGCCATGCCCCACGCGACGGCATCGGCGAGCGCAACATACGCCCCCGTGATGGCCGCGGTGCGCGTGCCGCCGTCGGCGTCGATGACGTCGCAGTCGATCATGATGGTGTTCTCACCCAACGCCTTGACGTCGATCACCGCACGCAAGGAGCGCCCGATGAGACGCGAAATCTCGTGCGTGCGCCCACCAATCTTGCCGCGCACACTTTCGCGGTCGTTGCGGGTGTTGGTGGCCCGCGGAAGCATCGAGTATTCAGCAGTCACCCAGCCCTCGCCAGAGCCTTGCTTCCACCGCGGCACGCCTTGAGTGAACGAGGCCGAGCACAGCACGCGTGTGCCGCCAAAGCTCACCAAGCACGAGCCTTCTGCGTTGCGCTGGAAGCCGCGCTCAAACGTCACGGGGCGGAGCTGGTCGAGGGCGCGGCCATCGGCCCGGGTCACGG
>JAEYYZ010000105.1 GCA_023428185.1 Actinomycetes bacterium | reverse complement strand
TGGGCGTGGGGTCATGACGTTGTGGTGGTGCCTACTGCCAAGATCCGGCACGCCCAAGAATCCCTCTATGACCGCCGGGGTGGTGGCGGACTCAAGCGTGCCACGCATGCTCAGCGGCGAGCGGGCGAGTGGTATCACGCACTGACGTGGGCGCCGTGGTGGGCGATCCCCTTGCTTGCGCTTGTGGTGGTACCGAGTGCCGCGGTCCGCGCAGTGGTACGAATCATGCAGAACCACCCTGGACTGGTGGCGGCAGAACTTGGTGTGCCGTTGATGGTGTTGGGGAGCGCGCCGCGGATTGCACTGTCCAGGCGCGCCCGCACGCGCATCACGGTGGATCGCAGTGCGGAGGGACGCTTGCTCGCCAACTTCCGCCAGGTGGTTAGCCACGTGCGCGAGCGCGAACTGGGTGGCTGGGAGCAGTGGCGGGCCGAACGCGCCCCAACAGACGTGGAGCGATCGGAACTCGCTGCGCGCAAACGTGCGACGGCCCGATCCATGCTCGTGGTATTGCTAGCAGGCACCGCGGTATCGCTGGCCGTGACCGCCCGTTATGTGAGCGATCTGCTCTCGGGCTCCATGCTGACGGCACCGGGTGCCGGCGCTACGGACACCGCGTTGGGAACCCTATGGGAGCGGGTGTGGACCGGGTGGAGCGATGCGGGCTTGGGTAGCCCAGCTCTCGATGGGGCGTTTGCTTCGTTGTTCGTCCCCGCAGCCGCGGTGTGGGGAGACTCTCGCCTTGCTATAGGTCTGCTGCTGAGCTTTGCTCCCTTAGTTGCTGGCCTCGGCGCGTGGTGGGCGCTCGGCGCTGCCACTCGCGTGGCGTGGTTGCGCACAGTGTTGGCGCTCGCTTATGCCTTGTGGCCCCTCTTCCTTGCCGCAGCCCTTGATGCTCGCGTGGGCGCAGTCATCGCGCATGTTGCTCTTCCCTGGGTGGCGTGGGGGGTGGCGCGGGCAGCAGGTTGGGCGCGCAGCGACGCAGCAGCCGATGCCATGGCCAGGGAGGGTAGGAGGCGGCCATCCGCAAGCGCCGTGTTACTGGCTGCAGTCGCGCTCGCAGTGGTCACCACGGCGGCGCCCTCGCTCTTGGTGCCTGCCGTGATGGCCATCGGGGTACTTGGGGCATTCGCAGGTCGCACACGCTGGCGGGTCTGGACCGTTCCCGTGCTGTCACTCGTGATCGCAGCTCCGGCCCTGGTCGCAGCTGCTCGCCAAGGCGGTGCCGCGGTCTCGGTGTTGTGGAGGGAGCCGGGACCAAGCGCTGCCTTTGAACCGCTTGACTCGTGGGAGATCCTGTTGGGCGCTGATGGCGGTGAGCGCTGGGCGGCGCCTTTCCAGCCGTACGCGGCGTTGGCCTACTTGCCTGGAGTCATGATGATCGCGCTGGCGGTCGCCGCTGTGGTTGTTGCACGCACGCAAAGGTCCGTGGTGCTCGGTTGGGGCATAGCGGCGCTAGGAATCCTGGGAGGCGTGATCGCGCAATCCACGGTGGCGGCATGGCCAGATCAGGCAGGTGCCGCGCCCTTGAGGGGTTGGCCAGGGACTGGAAGTTCGCTGGCAATCCTTGCGCTCGCTGCCGCCGTGGCGATCGCTTTCGAGTCGCGCCGAGCTGAACTGCCTGCCAAGCCGCGCTTGCGGCGCGCGCTGGTGACATCTGTTGCGAGCCTGGGTGTGGTGGTGGTGTGTGCGCCTGTGGTGTTCTTGGCATGGCCGGGTGCCGGGCAAGGGCTAGCCGTGGCGTCGTCCCCCGACGTGCTCCCGTTGGCGGTTCCGCTGGACCTCAACGGTGCGGCACGGCAACGAGCGCTTGTGGTGAGCGCAGACAGTGCAGGCATCATTGAGTTTTCGGTGCTGAGCTCGGATGGCACGGAGTACGTCTCCGGGAGGGCCTTCACGGATTCCCACGGTGCTCCGCTTGCCCGGCGCGGTACCTCGCCCGGTGGGCCCGCTGTACTTGCCCCCGTAGTGGCTGCCCTCGCCTCTGGTGGAGCTGCGGATACGTCAGTTCTCGCCGCATGGGGAGTGGGGATCGTGGTGGTTGCTCCTGGGAGCGACCGCGTGAAGGCCGCTCTTGACGCGAATGAGGACTTGACGCTCGTGGGAGGAAGCGAGCGTGGCACCACGTATCGCGTGGGCACGCGACCTTCGGCAGGTCCCATTGCGCGAGCGTGGCTCGAGACCACGGAAGGGACCGTCACCCTCGATTCATCTGACAGCTCAGGTCGCGTTGAGTTGCCTGACACTCTGGGTGGGGTGCTCGTCATTGCTGTGGAGGCGGATCCGGCGTGGCGTGCCTCCCTCGATGGGAACGAGTTGACTCCCACGACCGACGAGCTAGGCCGGCAAGCGTTTGCCGTGCCCTCAGGCGGAGGCGAGCTCTCGTATGAATACCGCGATGACGCCCATCGGTTGTGGTTTTGGGCGAGTGCCGCAGCAACCGCATGGGCACTACTGGGTGCGATTCCGTTGGGCGCCCGAGGTTTGAGGGAGCACACCTCATGAAATGGGCATACGGAGTCGCATCAGTCTTGACGTTAGCGGCGGTTGCGGCCGCGCTGTTCTTGAACCCGGCTTCCCTTCCCGCTGTTTCCGCTCAGCCATTCACCGTGCCGCCAGCGAACCCCACAGCAGCTTGCCCAGGCCCCCAACGAGTGCCCGTGGGAGATGCGGGAGCCTCGGGGGACCTCGCTGCTGCTACAGATGATCGTGAACTCACGGTGTGGGGACAGGGCACCACTGTTCCAGTAGACCTAGGCACGGCGTGGTCGGGTGTCGTCGGCTCAAGTGTGGAACGCATTGGCGACGGCGACTTGATGGGGCTTGCCGCCGTCTCGTGCACCACGGCTGGTTTCGATGACTGGCTCGTGGGCGGGTCCACGTCACTTGGTGCCAGTGCTCGACTTGTCTTCACCAACCCCGCCGGGGCATCGGCCCAAGCCACCGTCACCGTGTATGGCCCTCTCGGGCAAGTGGGGGACCCGTTTGTGGTGGCAGTTCCTGCGCGTTCTCAAGAGCAACGGCTGGTAGAGGGTATCGCCGCTGAGTTGAGGACCCTAGTGGTGCATGTGGTGTCTAGTGGCCCCGGCGTCGTTGTCACGATGCAAGATTCGCGGCTGGACGGCTTTCAACCGGCGGGCACGGATTGGGTGGGTGCGACACAGCCGCTCACACGGCAAGTCATTCCCTCGGTAGGTGCAGAAGGGGAGGACACCACTGCCGAACTCCGATTGATGGCTCCAGAAGGCGCCGCGGTGTCCGTGACTCTCGTCACCGGCCACGGGATTCAGGCGTGGTCGGGAGCACGGAGGTTGGACCTCGAGCCAGGAGTGGTGACGGACATTTCAGTGCCAATCACCGAGCTCGGTGCGCTCGAAATCACCTCCGACACCCCCATTCTCGCGGCCGCACGCACGGTAGTGACGCGCGAACCTGATGAAGGTCTAGAGGGCGACGTCGCGGCCGACCACCGCTGGGTAATGGGCGTCGACGATTCCCAAGAACACACGTTGACCGCGGTGGTCCCGTGGCAAGAAGCGTCCATCGCTGTGTACTCGCCGGTGGCTACTACCGCACGTTTCACCGATGCGGCAGGCACCGTGATTGCCCAGGTAGATATTGAAGCGCGCACGGTTGAGCGGGTGCCTATTTCGGTGGCACCGGGTACAGAGGTGAGCGCCACCGGAAGACTCGCTTGGGTCGTAGAGCTCACGCATGCAGAAGCCACATTCATTGCGGCAGTCATGCCCGTCAATACGGTGCGCACCGACCTCGAGGTGTCTGTGCGATCGGTGCCATACGCACCAGGGCTGGGATCGGCAAAGAACTAAGCGTCGGTGCCGTAGTCAGGGTCTACTTCATCGGGCCTGCGACCCACCACGTGGGCAACGTGTTCTGCCAGCACATCCCTCACCAGCCCGGGTAACTCATCTGGGCTCGCCCTTTGCTCGATAGGACGCCGGTACAGCACGATGCGCGTGGGCGCCCCGTATTCGCCAGGAAACAGCCGGCCCAGAGGTACGCCGCGCTCCCACGGAGACGGTTCGGAGGGTGGAATGTCCTCAACTCCAAACTCCACCTTGCCCCACGTGTCACCCCACATGCGTTGCAGGCGTTCTGAGGCATCAATGACGATCTCATCAAAGAGCTCCGCGCGGGTGCGATAACCGGGGCTGCCTGGTGGGAAAAGGGGTCGGCGAAGTCCCCTGCCGTGAGTGTCGCGGGGCGCCATAGCCCAAGGTTAAGCGGCTATGCGGCGTGGTGCCACCGAGCGAACTCCAGGCGCGGGTAGCGTCCCCAGTGTGATGTCGCAACGCCAATGCACCAAGACGGCTTGCACGCGCCCAGCGGCTGCCACGCTGACATACGTGTACGCGGATTCCATGGTGGTGGTGGGCCAACTCGCGCAACTCGCAGAGCCGCATTCCTACGACATTTGCGCGTTTCACGCAGAGCGCTTCACCGCGCCGCGGGGTTGGGATGTGCTTCATATTCATCAAGAGTTTGTGGACTCGGGCCCCTCGCCCGATGATCTTGACGCGCTCGCGCGTGCCGTGCGTGAGGCGGGGCGACCCGCCGTGGTGCTGACGGAGCAACCCCGTGCCCCCTTAGCTTCAGAGCCGAGGCGGGGCCACCTGCGAGTGGTGTCGAGCGAGGTCTAACGACTTCGATACGACGCTAGGCTTTGCCGGTGACCTACCCCGACCTCAGTGGCCTTATTAAGTCGTACGACATCCGCGGCATCGTGGGTGAGAATCTCACCGAGGACGTGGCCCGGGCTATCGGCGCCGCCTTTGCCGATGCCGTGGTGATCCCGGATGGTGAGACACATGTGGCCATCGGTCACGACATGCGGGACTCGGGCCCCGGGCTCGCGGCCGCGGTGACAGACGGACTCACTGCGCGCGGTGTGAACGTCGTGAGCATCGGCTTGTGTTCTACGGATGGGCTGTACCACGCATCGGGCGCACTGGACATGCCTGGCGTGATGGTGACCGCGAGCCACAACCCTGCTGCCTACAACGGCATGAAGCTGTGCCGCTCCAAGGCGCGTGCGGTGGGCGAGAACACCGGCTTGGGCGATGTGCGAGCGCTCGCGGAGCGCTACCTGGTAGACGGCTTCTCTAGGGCCGATGTTGCGGGCACTGTGGAGGTCCGTGACACCCTCGCGGATTACGGGCGCTTCTTGCGCATGCTGGTTCCTTTGGGTGGAATCCGCCCGCTCAAGGTAGTGGTGGATGCCGCAAACGCCATGGCCGGCCACACAGTGCCCGCGGTGCT
>JAEYYZ010000079.1 GCA_023428185.1 Actinomycetes bacterium | reverse complement strand
TGGGAATGTTGGAAGGTATGCAACGCCTGCTCCCCAGTGCGGAGGTGGGCTTCCTGGGGCTCATGCGAGACGAAGAGACCCTCCAGGCGATCACCTACGCCAACCGGTTGCCGGAGGATCTCACGGGTCGGCAGGTGTTCGTCCTCGACCCGATGCTCGCGACTGGCGGCTCGCTCGTGGCGGCGGTGGAGTACGTGCTACAACGAGGCGCCACCGACGTCACGTGTGTGTGCTTGCTCGCAGCGCCTGAAGGAATTGATCACGTGCGCGCAGCCGTGGGCGAGCGCGCCGAGGTCACTGTGGTTGTCGCGGCGGTGGATGAGCGTCTCAACGAGATCGGCTACATCGTCCCCGGATTGGGCGATGCGGGCGACCGGCTGTACGGCGTTGTCTAACTGCCGCGTTGTCTAACTACTGCCGCGCTGGACTATGAGGAGCAGGTAGCGGCGTACGTGGCAGCAATGCGGTCTGCGGCGCTGCGCTGAGCGGCGCTCAGGGTTGCCGTGTCTTCAGAGTCCACGAGCGGGCGTGCCCGCTCAAGGAAGTCCACAAAGTCTTCGGCTTCCGCTCCGAGGTCACCCAGCGCGACGCCGTACAAAGTCCAGTAGTCAATCACCGCATCAAAGTCGCTCTGCGACCCGGCGTCTGCGAACTCTTGGGCTGCCTTCAACGCGTCGGCGTATGCCGTGCCGGCCGTCACCACCGTGGAACCCGCGGCCGTCAGGTTGCTGAGATCGGCATCGGGATCGTAGTTGGCTTCGTTGCCCATCTCATCGAAGAGTCCATTGAGTGCGACCGATGCTGCAGGTGCTGCCTCCGTGACCGTCACCATGGCGTCGCAAAACCCCTTGGCGGGGTTTTCACCCGGGTTGTCCGGGGGCGTGGCGGGGCCACTGCACGCGGCGAGCGCTAGTACGGAAGCGGCGGCGAGGGCGCTGAGTCCCACGCGTGTCGAGGCAATGTTCACGCGCATAGTGTGCCGTCCCTCACGGTCATTCGCCAACTCACGGGTTCACGGAGTGGATGTCACACCCCGGTGAGACCGTAGTCGGGTGCGATGGGCGAGTGGCCGCGAAGTCTTCAACAATTGACAGTGGTTCGTCCACACGACACGCCGGTTTATCCACAGAGAACTGCACAAGTTGTTAACAAGACCACAATATCTAGGGGCAAATCGCGACTCGGACCCCATATCTAGTTTGAATCGTGCTAATCTCCAAGAACACCCGAAGGCCCCCGCGGCGCCCCTCAGTAGCCGCGACCGGAGGGCACAAAGAGCGTGAAGTACCTGTATTGGCAGAACTAGCAAGACCCCTCAGCAACAACCGTCACGGCGAGGCCACAAGCACCGTCCGTCACGGCATCGGCCCAGGACTTTGGTCCGCATTCAAGGAGAACTCGTGACGATCACTCAGAACAGCCCCACCGACGTCAATGGCGACGTCACCAAGGCCGTCGACGTCCCCGTGCGCGCAGGCATTCATGTCACCAAGCGCGACGGAACGCGTGAGCCCTACAACGCCGACCGCATCAACAAGGCCATCGAACGCGCGGCAGCGGGCCTACCCGACCAAATTTCCATCACCACGCAAGTGGCCTCAGAGTTGGCGATCACGCTCTTCGATGGCATCACCACTGAGCAGTTGGACGAGGCTGCTATTGGCGTGGCAGTCCAGAACGTCAAGGACGACCCCAACTTTGACACCGTTGCCGCGCGCTTGCTGCGCAAGGTGATCTACAAGCGCGTGCTCGGCGGCTACGACACCGACCTCGAGCTGGCACTCCTCCACCAGGCGCGCTTCCCCGGCTACATCCGCGACGGCGTGGAAGAGGGCCTGCTGGACACGCGTCTGGAGACCCTGTTCGACCTCGATGCTTTGGCTGCGGCCTTGGACCACCACCGCGACGACAACCTCAAGTACATCGGCACCGTCACCATGCGCAACCGCTACATGATTACGGACCGTCACGGGAAGTCGCTCGAGGTGCCGCAGTACTTCTGGATGCGCGTGTCTATGGGCTTGTCGCTCAACGAAGACAATCCCACTGAGATGGCACTCAAGTTCTACGACAAGATCAGCCAGCTCGACTACTTGCCCGCCGGTTCCACGCTTGTCAACGCCGGTACCTCGTACCCGCAGCTGTCCAACTGCTTCGTCATGCAGATGGAAGACGACATGGACCACATCGCCAAGACCGTGGGCGATGTCATGTGGCTCACTAAGGGCACCGGCGGCATCGGACTGTCCGTCACCAAGTTGCGGTCCGAGGGCTCGCCCATCAAGTCCAACAACACCACGTCCACGGGACCCATCCCGTTCATGCACACCATCGACTCCACGCTGCGCGCGGTAAGCCGCGGAGGCAAGAAGTTCGGCGCCCTGTGCTTCTACATGGAGAACTGGCACTTGGACTTCCACCAGTTCCTGGACCTTCGCCAGAACTCCGGTGACCCTTACCGTCGTACTCGCACTGCCAACACGGCCGTGTGGATCTCTGACGAGTTCATGAAGCGCGTTGAAGCCGACGCTGACTGGTACCTCTTTGACCCGGCCGATGCCCCGGACTTGGTTGAGTTGGTGGGTGCCGCATTCTCGCGTCGCTACAACGAACTCATTGCGTTGGCGGAGGCGGGAAAGATTCGCCGCTTCAAGAAGATGAAGGCACGCGAACAGTACAAGTCCATCCTCATCATGTTGCAGACCACATCGCACCCGTGGCTCACGTGGAAGGACACCATCAACAGCCGCGCCCTCAACACCAACACCGGCACCATTCACTTGTCCAACCTGTGCACCGAGATCTGCCTCCC
The DNA here is from genome assembly GCA_023428185.1 of Actinomycetes bacterium. Lineage (GTDB taxonomy): Bacteria > Actinomycetota > Actinomycetes > Actinomycetales > Demequinaceae > Demequina. Next base: position 15,378 of record JAEYYZ010000079.1, on the reverse strand, counting down.
TCAGGACCGGGAGAACATCGCGGTCTGCAACCTCGCGTCCGTGAACCTCTCCACTCATCTTGTTGATGGCAAGTTCGACTGGAAGCGCATGGAAGAGTCGGTGCGTTTGGCGGTCCGCCAACTCGACAACCTGGTAGACATCACGTTGTCTTCCGTGCCGGAATCCGAGCACGCCAACACCGAGAACCGCGCTATTGGGCTCGGCCTCATGGGCTTCACCGACGTCACCGAGCGCCTGGGAATGGCCTATGAGTCAGAGGAGGCGTACGACCTCATCGACGAAGTAGTGGAGTTCATCTCGTACCACGCCATCGACGAGTCGGCCGATCTGGCGCGTGAGCGGGGCTCCTACGCCAACTTCGAAGGCTCCGGCTGGTCGCAGGGCTTGGTTCCCTTCGACACCATCGAGCGCCTCGAGGCGGACCGCGGTGTGCCCGTGGCTGTCAACCGCACCACGCGTCAGGACTGGGACGCACTGCGTGCCAAGGTTAAGGGCGGCATCCGCAACGCAACCCTCATGGCCGTGGCCCCCACCGCCTCCATTGGCCTGGTCGCTGGCACCACGCCAGGCTTTGACCCGCAGTTCTCGCAGATCTTCTCCCGCGCCACGTCCTCCGGAAAGTTCCTTGAGGTCAACACCAACTTGGTCAAGGACCTCCAGGACTTGGGCTTGTGGGAGCAGGTCAAAGACGAACTCCTCGCGGTGCAGGGCGACCTGTCCCAGATCGACAGCGTTCCGGACCACCTCAAGGAGGTCTACAAGACCTCGTTCCAGTTGAGCCCGTACGCCTTCATCGAGGTGGCAGCTCGCGCCCAGAAGTGGATTGACCAGGCCATCAGCCGCAACATCTACCTCGAAGACCGCGACGTGGACAACATGATGGCGTTGTACTCGGCAGCATGGGAGCGTGGCGTCAAGACCACGTACTACCTCCACATGAAGCCGCGTCACACCGCAGAACAGTCCACGGTGCGCGTCAACAAGACCGAGCGTTTGGCCACCACGGGCTCCGCAGCGGGCGCGGGGATCGCCTCAAAGCCAGCTGGCGGCACGCCTTCAAGCACCGGTAAGCGCGGCTTTGGTGGATTCGGTGGAGGCGCTGCCAAGAAGGGCTTTGGCGCTGCCACAGCTACGGCGGCCACTGAAGTGGCCATAGCCGTTGACGAGACGGACGCCATCCAGGATGGTGCCGCGGTGTCCTTGGCCTACGCTCCCGTACAGGAGGTCGCAGCACAGGAAGCCCCTGTCCAGGAGGCTCCCGTGACCACTGGCTCCATCACTGCGGCACCTGCAGCGGTGCTCAACGCGGTTGCCACCAAGGCCTTTGCACCTGCCCCTAGCGAGAAGCCCGCCATCCCGCCGGCTGCCCTGCCCGAGGCGTCGCCGCAAGCAGAGCCCGCCACGGCATCGGCCGTAGTTGAAGCCCCGCACAACGAGCAGCCAGTGGAAATGCCTCAAGGCGCCACTTCGCTGGAGTTGCTTGGCAACGTTGTCGCCTTGGTCGACGACATGGAAATGATTGATGGTGTGGCTTGCCCCGTGGACCCCATGGAGCGACTCCAGTGTGAGTCCTGCCAGTAGCGGCCATCGAGGAACTCAAGGAGACAAACATGGGAATTCTAGGAACCGGTATCCAAGACGGACTGCTGCTCAAGCCCATCACGTACCCGTGGGCGTACGACTTGTACAACCAGGCCGTAGCCAACACGTGGTTCCCCAACGAGATTCAGTTGGGAGAAGACCTCGCGGACTTCAAGAAGATGACCGACGAGGAGAAGCACGCCATCACCTTCTTGATGTCGTACTTCAACCCCAATGAACTCTTGGTGAACAAGGCACTTGCCTTTGGTGTGTACCCCTACATCAACGCACCAGAAGGCCACTTGTACCTCGCCAAGCAGATGTGGGAAGAGGCCAACCACTGCATGTCGTTTGAGTACGTGCTGGAGACCTTCCCCATTGACCGTGAAGCCGCCTACGACTCCCACGTTGACGTCCCCTCCATGGCCGCCAAGGAGGAGTTCGAGGTCAAGTTCATCAAGCGGATGACGGAAGAAACCCTGGACATCACCACCACCGAGGGCAAGAAGGACTTTGTCCGCAACCTGGTGGCGTACAACATCATTCTTGAGGGAATCTGGTTCTACTCAGGATTCATGGTGGCGCTGAGCTTCCGCCAGCGGAACCTGCTGCGTAACTTCGGTTCGCTCATGGACTGGATTATTCGCGACGAGTCACTGCACTTGCAGTTCGGTATCAACCTCATTCTCACCGTGCTGGAAGAGAACGAAGACCTCCAAGACCCGGAGTTCGCCGAGGAGATTCGCCAGATGATCCTGCACGCGGTGGACATGGAAGAGGCCTACAACCGCGATCTGCTCCCCACAGGCATCCTGGGACTCAACGCCGACTACGTCAACCAGTACGTCAAGTACTTGGCCGACCGCAGGCTTGAGGAACTGGGCTTTGAGGCGCACTACAACGTCTCCAACCCTGCCAAGTGGATGGCTGCAGCTAATGACACGTTGCAGTTGGTGAACTTCTTTGAGGCCACCAATACCTCCTACGAAGTGAACGCGCAGGCCACGAAGTCTTCTTCGTAATCTCGCTGCAGGTGCGGCGGGGGAGGGCATGTCTTCGCCCGGGGCGGTCAGGCTTGATCCCCTCGGAGAGACATCCCCGCCCCCCGCCGCTCCAGCATGCAACCTTTCCTCTAGTACTTGAGGGGAATAGACTCCGCCTCGGCGCGTTGAGCAAGAAGGCGGCGAATGTCGTGTTCGCTACCCCCTGGATCGTCTACTCCATGTAGCTGACGCCCATTCTTGGAAGAGAGCCCCCATGCCACGGCGCACCATCGTCGACACCCAAACTGTTGCCGCGCCCGTGGCCAACCCCGCTGATACCTCCGCAGAAGTGAACGCTGGTGACAGCCTCACTCGCCGTCAGCGACTGATGTACGTTTTGGTACTCGGAGCGCTCGTAGCGCTGGGTCCATTCACCATTGACCTCTATCTGCCCGCATTCCCGCAGGTGGCGCTCGACCTCGTGACATCCGACGCCGCAATCCAGCTCACACTCACGGCCACCGCTGTGGGTTTTGGCTTGGGCCAACTCATCGTGGGTCCACTGTCGGATTCGCTCGGGCGTCGGCGACCCCTACTCATCGCCACCGGAGTACACGTCGTAGCCAGCATTGCTGTGGCCTTTGCCCCCACCGTGGAATGGGTGATGGTGGGAAGAGTCTTCCAAGGCATCGGCGCGGCAGGTGGCGGAGTGGTGGCCATGGCCATGGTCCGGGACCTCTTTGGTGGCCAACAGCTCATCCGCATGTTGTCGCGGTTGGTACTTGTGATGGGTTTTGCCCCCGTTTTCGCTCCGGTGATCGGGTCTCAGCTACTTCGCGTGGTGGAGTGGCGCGGAGTCTTCTTGGTGCTCGCGGCATACGGCGTACTGATGACCGCGGTGGCCGGCTTCATGTTGCGCGAGACGCTCCCTCCGGTGAATCGGGGTGCGCTTTCCAGTGCCGCCGTGGGCAAGAGGTATCGCAAGCTACTTGGAGACCCAGCCTTCATTGGCATCGCAGTCATCGGCTCGGCCACTTTCACGTCGTTGTTCTCCTACTTGTCCGCGTCGTCATTTGTGTTGCAGGGTGAACATGGCCTGACCCCGCAGCAATACGGCTACGTGTTTGGGCTCAACTCCATTGGGCTCATTGCGAGCACGCAGATCTCGGCAAGGCTCATGCGCCGCATCACCCCCAGTACGGTGACGGCAATTGGTCTCACCATCATGACCGGTGGTGCCGCTGCACTACTTGCTGGCGTTGTGCTTGGTTGGGGGCTCATTGGCGTGGTGATCCCCTTGGTCTTCGCCATTGGCGCGGCCGGCCTGGTTTTCCCCACCGTGCAGGTCATGGCGCTCAAGGACCACCCTCGTGAAGCTGGCACTGCTGCCGCACTTATTGGCGCCATGAACATGGGCATCGCGGGGGCCGTGTCACCTGTGGTGGGAGTACTCGGTAACACCACCCTGGCTATGGCCACGGTGATGCTCGGCTCACTTGCCGTGGGTCAAGCGGCCCTATGGCTAGTGGTTCGCCGCCGCGTCTCGCACGAAGTGGTGCACTAGTCGTCGAGAGCGATCGTCACCGTGAACGTGCCCAACAAGTAGTTGTCGCCCATTCCGGTAAAGCGCAACACGTGAAGTCCCGAGTTAACGTGCGCGGGTACAAACAACTTGGCGTCCGTGCCCAAGGTGTTCGCGTGCTTGGAGCCAATGGCCGTGGACGAGGCGGCGTTGCCCGAGTCGCCAGCGCCCGTGGTGGTGTTGCCATTCCAGCCGCCGATGGGCTGCAAGGTTTGGCCGCCGCCTGTCACGGGGCCTAGCTCCACGCGATCGCCAACCGTGCCACGGTCGCCATCCCAGGCTACAAAGCCCAGGGTCACGGTGGCACCCGTCTCCGTGTAGAACGTGAAGTCGGGGTGCACGCTCGACGTCACCCACTCTGAGCCATCAAAGAACGTGACCATCGACTCGGGCAGCGAGGGGTGCTCGTACACAATGGTGATGGCGAATCCACTGAGGTAGTTGCGGTCGTTGACCTGGTTGCGAGTAATCGCTTGGGCCACATCGGCCAATGAGTAGTCACCGGCGCCTGCAGCAATCACCAAGTCTGTGATGTCGGCTCGCGCTTGGTAGTAGGTGCGGTTGGATACGTCAGTGGTGGTGGTCACCGACTCGGCGGTGATATCCACGTAGTCGGCCCCTGGCACTCGTAGCCGCGCCACGTTGGTCGGTCCGTCGAACCCGACGTCAAGTGGGGAGTAGTTGGCGGCCCACTCAATCGCTGCGTACTTGACCACTGCGCCCGCAGGGATGGTGACGGCTGTTGTCGCGGAGTTGCGGACTCCGCCTGCCTCATTCAGAGGAACCATCGCCCAAGCGTTGTTGTTGTAGCGGGCCTCCGAGCCATTGCCAGCAAAGTTCATGATGCCGCGGCACGCGTCTTCCTCCGAAGCCGATCCCACTTGGCATCCCATGAGCGGAGCACCAAAGTGTGCGGTGGCCAAGCGACCGGTTCCGGTGAAGACGTCGTCAAAGTTCTCTTCCGCCGCGACGAGCCCGGTGCGCACCGAGTAACTGACCTCGTTTCCACCTGACGTCACCACGAACGAGGTCACGGCGTCCGGGGCTAGCGACTCCGTGGCTCCCACCGTGACCTCAAGGTCGAGCGCGAGGCTTGCTTGAGTCTTGGCGTCCACAGCCGGTGTGGTGCACGAGGCTTCGGTCATCGAGTCATCCAAGGTGCACGTCCACGAATCCACAGTGACAGTGCCCGACAGCGCGAAGTTCATATAGGCGCTCAACTTGTCGGATTGGCGAGAGGTTGCACCGGAGCCACCAGCAGGCGAGGCGAACTGCAGACCATCGGGCAACGAGATCTCTGCAGTAACCGGATCCGACTCCTCGTCTCCCGAGTTAGTGACCTTCAGGGGTATCTGGGGGCTCGTTCGCGAGACTTCAAGGTAGCCAAGGGGGGCCTCTGAGATGCTCAAGGTGAAGGGTCGTGGTCCCGTGCCGGGGTCAGGGTCCGTTGTCGGGTCCGGGTCAGGGTCCGTGGTCGGGTCCGGGTCAGGGTCCTTGGTTGGGTCCGGCGTCGGGTCGGTAGTGGGGTCCGGGTCCGTGGTCGGGGTGGGCTTGGGGTCCGTCGTGGGAGCAGGCTTCGGGTCGGTGGTGGGTGCGGTGGAGGGGTCGTTTCCGGTGCCGCCAGTTCCCGGTTGCTGGGTAGAAGGAGGCCGCACTGATGGCGGGTTAGTGGTGCCAGGAGCTGGTTCAGCAGGCTCTGAGGCGGAGGGAGTGGGGCTGGGGGTCACGGCGGGCTCAAGACCATCCGAGCCACCCTGGCCGTCGCCGCTATCTCCGCCTTGATCGGGTGGCGTGGTTTCGACCACAGGGGTGTCAATCGCCAGTGGGTCGGGTGCCGGAGGATCGGAGAAGAAGCCGAGGTAGCCAGCTCCAGCGACCGCAAGTGCGAGCACACCTACCACGGCCGTCACAGGAACGACCATGCCGCTCGCGCCCGCGATCAGCGCACTCAGCCCGCCGCCCGCACTCGCGGCGGTACCCGCCGTCGCGGCCACCCCTGCAGTGGTGAAGCCAGTGGCAGTGAGTCCGGCCGTCCCCACTACGCCCGACGCCGTGGTGACGCCAGCGCCAACCGCGCTTGCCGCCCCGGCACCTTCGCCTAGGCCAAGCGCACCACCAATGGGCAGGCCACCCTCGAGTGCTGCCATACCTGCAGTGCCGAGCACGATCGGTGCAATGACCCCGCGCATACCGCGGTTGACGTCTTCTAGTTCTGCGACCAGAGCCGAGCACCGCTCGCACACGTCAATGTGATCGGAGACTCGCACCGCCTCCCGCTTGCTGAGACCACCGCGAACGTAGGCACCCAACTGCGCATTCGCCTCAAGGCAACTGACTTGCTCGGAAGTGTTCAGATGCTGTTGGAGGTACGCCTGGCGCAGCGCTTCGCGCGCGCGGTAAGACAATGCTGCAACCCCGTTGGCAGACAGTCCCAGCAGCGGCGCGACCTCCCTGGGCGACTTCTTCTCAACCTCTGTGTACCAAAGGACGGCTTGCCACCGCTCGGGCAGAGACCTGAATGCCTCTGCCACCATTCCATGTTCAAATCCATCAAGGGTGGGCTCGTCCGAGGCCGCGCCAAATCCCATTTCGGATTCGTACTCTGACATGTCTTCGCGCGGCTTGGTGCGGATGCCTTTATTAATGATGTCAAGGCCGGTGCGCCGCACAATCGTGAACAGGTACGCGCGAAAGGCCAAGTCCGGGCCATCGCCGCGTTGAAGCGCGCGCAAGACGCGTGAGAACGACTCGGACACCACGTCGTCAATATCGCTAGCCGCGTTGGTGTACATCGAAGCGACCTTGCGGGCCGCGTCAACGTGGCGTTCATAGAGCACACCAAAGGCGGCTGTGTCGCCGGCGCGAACGCCCGCGATCAACTCGGGATCGCTGGACGTTTCCGTCCACAGCGCGATCGCCTCGTGGCTCATGACATTGTCCTCAGGTCGCGTGTAGATACAGGTATCAACCATGTTCCCCTGTTATGGGGGCGGTAGCAAGGACAACCATGGCGGATTCGTCACAGTTGTCGCGTCTGTGACGATTTGTCATAGGAGATTCTTGGCGAAATCCGCGTCATAGAGTCCTGGGCCCCCTCTCTCATGAGCCATGACGAGTGACCTCAACTCTCCCGGAGCGGCAGTTGCGCCTGGGTTGCTCCGCAAATGGCAAGACACCAGCATCGAGTCGGTGTGGCTGCGTCCAGGTGACTGGTACACACCGGCTGCGGAAGCACTGGTGGAGGCGCTAGAGGCTGGCCTCGACACCGCACCGGCGGCATTCAGGCTGGGCCAGGCGCGTTGCGCCTCGGGTGTAGGCATCACCGAGGCGATCGACGACATGGCAGTGCTCTTCAGGTCTGCTGGATTCGAGTCCGCACCTATCCGTTCCATTCGAGCTTTGTGCGCTGGCTGGACTGAGGGCTCGCCCGGCACCGTTGCCGCGCCCACCATGACCGACGCCGAGTCTGGACTGGGAACGGCCGAGTACTTTGTGCAGCGTTTGGCTGAGGTTTACGGTGCCGCGCAGCGCAACTGCACCAAGGTCACCGCGACGCACGCACTGGTGATGATTGATGTCTCCGTAGCGGATTCCGACCCATGGCAGCGCATGGCTCGCAACGCGGCAGTGGGGCAAGCACTCAAGAGTGCGTATGGCGAGGGTCACCCGATGGCGCGTTTGGGTGACGGTTTGTACTCGGTCCTCGTGGACCGAGGTCCTGCACTCGGTGCAGGAATCTCTTTGCTACGCGATCACATCGCAGACAAGGCCCTCGCCATGCGAGTGGGCAACCTGATGCGCCAACCTCCGCGGGTGTGGATCGAATCCCTCCCGGACTCCTTGCACTACGCCAACGAACTGATTGATTCACTGCAGCGTTAGTGCGCATTGACTGTGCGGCGCGTGGCGAGCTGAGGGCGCCACGCGCCGCCTCTCTTTATAAGAGTTGGTCAGGTCTTGCGGTTGTACGCGCGAATGGCGAGAGGCGCGAACACCACGATGAAGCCCACCGACCACGCGAGGGTCCAGATCACAGGGCTCTGCCATTCACCACCACTCCACAATGCGCGTAGCGCGCTGATGAGGTGCGACAACGGGTTGGCATCGGCGAAAGCGGCGAGCCACCGTGGCATCGTCTCCGTAGGTACGAACGCGTTGGAGGCGAAGGTAAGCGGGAAGAGCGTCATGAACACAATGCCTTGCACGGCCCGCTGGGAGCGCGCAATGAGGCCAACCAGCATGGGAGCCCATGCGAGCGACAAGGCAAAGAAGATAGCGAGGGCACAACCAGCCAAGAAGCTCAGAGGGTCGGTGGTGATGCGGTATCCCAGCACGTATCCGGTTCCCACCATGATTGCAATAAGCAACACGTAGCGCACGATGTCGCCGAGCGCGGCGCCCATCAGTGGAGAGATGCGTGAGATGGGCAGTGACCGGAACCGGTCAAAGATACCTTTCTCCATGTCCGCATTCAGTTGGATGCCGATCCCTACTGAAGCGAAGGCGATGTTCTGCCCAATGAGCCCAGGAATCAGGATCAGCAAGTAGTCAGTAGCGGAACCGGAGATGGCCCCGCCAAAGATGTAGGTGAAAAGCAACGTGAACATGATGGGAGACAAGGTCACATCGATAAGGCCTTCAGGAGTGCGCCACGTCTTCACCAGTGAGCGTCGCGTCAAAACCAGCGAGTGGCGCACTACATCGAGTGGACCGCGTTCGATCACGGCAATGTCATGGGTGACTGCGGAAACGGTCATGCGCCTACCTCCTCGGTAGTTGAGGAGTCCTCATCAACGGTGGGACGTTGCCGTTCGCCAGTCAAGGTGAAGAACACCTCATCCAGGCTTGGCAGCATCAGAGCAAGTTCGGTCACAGGGATTTTCTGCTTGGCCAAGGTGGCAACTGCCTTGCCGAGCGCGGCATCACCGAGTACCGGCACGGTCAGCTCGCCGCGCTTGGGTTCGTCAGCGAGAGCCCCAGGAGTGGCGACGTCGTTGAGAATGGCGCGCACCTTTTCCAGGTCTTCCGGTTGCGTGGGCCGAACACGCAAGGTCTGTGAGCCCACAATGCGCTTGAGGTTGTGCGCGGTGTCGTGTGCGATGACTTGTCCGTGGTTGATCACCACGATGTCGTCGGCCAGCGCATCGGCTTCTTCTAGGTACTGGGTGGTGAGCAGCACCGAGGTGCCCCGCGCGACAATGTCGCGGACCACGTCCCACATGTCTTCGCGTTTGGCGGGATCAAGGCCTGTTGTGGGCTCGTCGAGGAACACGATCTCGGGGTGGCCAACCAGCGACGCAGCGAGATCGAGGCGCCGCCGCATACCACCCGAATACGTGCGCGACAGTCTGTCCGCCGCCTCGGTGAGATCGAACCAGTCGAGCAGTTCCGCTGCTCGAGCCTTGGCGGACGAAGAGGATAGGTTCAGTAGTCCGCCGATCATCAGCAGATTCTCACGCCCCGTGAGTTCCTCATCGACTGAGGCGTACTGACCTGTCAGCCCTACGCGTCGGCGTACTTCGGCGGGTTGACGTGCGACGTCGAACCCTGCAACGCGGGCGCTACCACCGTCGGCACGCAAGAGCGTGGCGAGAATCCGCACTGCGGTGGTCTTGCCGGCTCCGTTGGGCCCGAGAACACCGAGGACAGTGCCACGCGGTACCGCGAAGCTCACTCCTTGAAGCGCCTTGGTCTTCTTGAAGTTCTTGACGAGGCCCTCGGCCTCGACTGCAAGTTCTGTGGTCACGCACCGAGACTAGAGGCGGGGGCCGACAATCACCATCGGTCGCGGGGATGATTCGCTGTGGGCACAACCCTGAGCGATCACTCGCCAGGGGAAAGCGCCCACACACCTAGCTCGTTGCCGCTGGGGTCTAGGAAGTGAAAACGACGCCCCCCAGGGAAGTCAAAAATGTGCCGGGTAATCTCGCCACCAGCGGCTTCGATGGCGGCGAAAGAAGCCTCCAGATCACGGGAGTACAGCACCACGAGCAACGTTCCCCGTTCCACCGTTCCCACGAGCGTGATTCCCCCGCCCTCGCGACCATCGGGAGTGACGATGCCAAGGTAGCCCGGCCCGTACTGGGTGAACCTCCACCCCAGGGCGGCGCTATAGAACGCCTCTGCCACCGAAAGGTCTGTCGCCGGGATCTCCACGTAGTCGAAACCGTGGTGAACATGGACGGATTCTGGGTCTGCCATGAGGCCATCGTGGCCCTCACCTAGAGCAGGGTCAACGTGGTTGTGGCAAACGACACGCTCGTACGCAACGATGAGGGACATGACCGGTCCGGCAGCGCGCCTGCGGGTGACGGTGAAGCCTGGCTCTCGTAAGGGCCCACTAGTGGAGCAGGACGAGGCCGGACACCTGACTCTCTACGTCCGTGAGCGCGCCGTGGATGGTGCGGCCAATGAGGCAGTGGTGGCGCTCTTGGCGGCGCACTTTGGCGTCAAGCCTCGGCACGTGCGGATCGTGTCTGGTCACACTGCGCGTTTCAAGACCATTGAGATTGCCGACGCTGGGGCCTAGCAGTCATTCAAGGCCAGTTAGCGTTGGCCTCGCCAGAGCACCACTGCACGACCTTCGCCGCGATCAGCACGGCGGCCGCGTTCCACAATGATCACGTCACCGCTGGGGCCAGACGTGAACACCCTGGAGCCCACGTCGGCTCGGGGGCGCAACCGCTCCACCTCGCCACGCAAGTGCTCCACTTCCCGTGCCAGGTGCAAGATGCGCGCGATGCCAGCGAGGTTGATTCCTTCGTCGTGGCTCATGCGTTGGACCTCGCGCAAGGTTGCGATGTCTCGCAATGAATAGCGGCGCCCTCCGCCCGGCCGGCGTCGCGGCACCACCAAGCCGAGACGGTCGTACTGCCTCAGCGTTTGGGCGTGCATTCCCGACAATTCAGCGGCAGCCGAAATGAGGAACACGGGTTCGTCGACGTTGGGTTGCTCCATCGCTCCTCCTGTTCCTTGCCGCACTACTTGGCGGCGTCTCCGTACAGTCGCTCGCGCGGGTCGTCCTTTGCGGTCTCGAGAGCAAAGACTTGCAGCGCCTCGCGCGCTCCCTTAGACAGGCTTGCGGGCACAGCTACCTCGATACGTGCATGCAAGTCTCCGGTGCCTTCTTTGGTGGTGATCCCGTGGCCTTTCACCCTCAAGGTGGTGCCCGACGACGTGCCAGCGGGCACTTTGACCTTGACGCGCTCGCCGCTCAGCGTAGGAACCTCCACGGTGGCGCCCAGGACGGCCTCATCAAATGACACGGGGACTGTGACACGCAGGTTGCGGCCATCGATGGAAAACACCGGGTGCTTCGCCACGTGCACGGTCAAGATCAGGTCACCAGCCGGGCCGCCATTGGGGCTGGGACGGCCTTTTCCACGCAAACGGATGCGCTGACCGTCACTGACTCCGGCGGGAAGCCTGGCCTGCACCGAGCGGCCCTCGATCGTGAGCGAAATGAGTGAACCTGCTGCCGCGTCGCGGAAGCTGACCTCGGCCGCAGCAGCGAGATCCGCACCTTTCTGTGGGCCGCGCTGGAAACCCCCCGCCCCGCCACCAAAAAGTCCATTGAGGATGTCCTCAAATCCAGCACCGCCGCGCCCACCGGCGCCTTGGTTGAAGACGTTGCCAAACATGTCCTCGAACCCGGCCTCGCCGCGCCCACCCGCTTGGAAACGGGCGCCTCCGCCCATGGCCCGAATGGCGTCGTACTGCTTGCGTTGTTCGGCGTCCGAGAGCACGGCGTAGGCCTCGCCTACGTCCTTGAATTTACGCTCCGATGCCGTGTCGCCGGGGTTGCGGTCGGGGTGGTGATCCTTGGCGAGTTTGCGGTACGCCTTCTTGATATCTGCTTGGGAGGCGTCTTTGGGTACGCCAAGGACCTTGTAGAAGTCCTTGGAGAACCAGTCTTGACTCGTCATGTCACCTCCGTTTCAGTGCGGGTTTAGTCGTGGGGTTGTGCAACAACAACGCGCGCGGGGCGCAAGACTTTGTCGCCAAACTTGTGCCCTGGTTGCGCGACCTCAGCGATTTCTGGGGTCTTGACGTCGGGGTTGGTTTGCGTGAGGAGGGCGTCGTGGATGGCCGGGTCAAACGCATCACCCTTGGCGCCATAAGAGGACCAACCAAGGCGGCCTAGCGACGCTTCGAGTTTGTCAGCAATCGCGGCGAAGGGACCTTCGGTCAAGTCTCCGTGATCGCGCGCTGCGGCAATGTCGTCCAGCACCGGAATGAGTGCCTCCACGGCCCGGGCGGTGGCGACCTCGCCTGCGAGAGCACGGTCCCGGTCTACCCGCTTGCGGTAGTTGACGTACTCGGCTTGGAGGCGCTGAAGGTCGTTGAGGTGCTCAGATGCCTTGGCCTCTGCGGCTGCGAGCGAGTCGAGCGCCACGGCCTCGTCTGCCTCAGCTGCGTTGAGCTCCGACTCTTCGAGTACGCCGTCTCCATCGCGATCAAGTTCAGTGGCGGCGTCCTCGATGATCTTCTCGGCGTCGCTCAATGCGCCCTCTGCGCCTTCGTCATCGGGGGTGTTGAAGCCTGTGTTGTCGTTCATTCGTCCTCCATCACACAAGCGGCTGAACGTCGGCGAACGGGGTGCCGCTCGCCGACGTTCACGCTACTCGTCGTTGTGACTACTTCTTCTCGTCTTCGTCAACGATCTCGGCATCCACCACGTCCTCGTCGGTGCTGGAGTCCGTGGCGTCGGCGTCAGAACCGCCGCTCGCGGCATCGGCCTGTTGCGCGGCGTAGACGGCTTCGCCGATCTTCTGCGCCTTCTCCACGAGGGAGTCGTGAGCGGACTTCACGGCTGCGACATCGTCGCCCTCGAGCGCGGTGCGAACCGCCGCGATGGCTTCCTTGACGTCATCGGCGACCTCAGCGGGAACCTTGTCCTCGTTGTCCTTGAGGATCTTCTCCGTGGAGTAGGCAAAGGACTCCGCGTTGTTGCGAGTCTCTGCTTCTTCGCGACGTTGCGCGTCTTCGGCAGCGTGCTCCTCGGCGTCCTTGACCATGCGCTCGATGTCTTCCTTGGACAACGCCGAGCCACCGGTCACGGTGATGGACTGTTCCTTGCCCGTGCCACGGTCCTTGGCGGAGACGTGCACGATGCCGTTGGCGTCGATGTCGAACGTGACCTCGATCTGCGGCATGCCGCGAGGTGCTGGCGCGATGCCGCTGAGTTCGAACGTGCCCAGCAGCTTGTTGTCGCGAGCCAACCCGCGCTCGCCTTGGTACACCTGGATGAGGACCGAGGGCTGGTTGTCGTCTGCGGTGGAGAACACCTCAGAGGACTTGGTGGGGATGGCCGTGTTGCGCTCGATGAGCTTGGTCATGACGCCGCCCTTGGTCTCGATGCCGAGGCTCAAGGGGGTGACATCAATGAGCAACACGTCTTTGCGCTCACCACGGATCACGCCAGCTTGGAGCGCGGCGCCTACGGCTACGACCTCGTCGGGGTTGACGCCCTTGTTGGGTTCCTTACCGCCCGTGAGTTCCTTCACCACTTCCGTGACTGCAGGCATGCGCGTGGATCCACCCACCAACACCACGTGGTCAATCTCGGACAGTTTGATGCCCGCGTCTTTGATCACTTGCTGGAAGGGCGCCTTGGTGCGCTCAAGCAGGTCCTTGGTCATTTCCTGGAACTGCGCACGCGTGAGCTTGCTGTCCAAGTGGACAGGTCCGTTCTCGCCGATGCTGAGGTACTGCAGCGAGATGGTGGTCTGTTGCGCGGTGGAGAGTTCCTTCTTGGCCTGCTCTGCAGCCTCACGGAGGCGTTGCACGGCCGACTTGTCCTTGGACAGGTCCACACCCTCAGAGTTCTTCACCTCTTTGATGAGGTGGTCCACCACGCGCTGGTCCCAGTCGTCTCCACCCAGGCGGTTGTCGCCTGCGGTGGCCTTGACCTGAATGGTGGCGAAGTCGTCTTCGTCCTTGCCTACCTCGAGCAGGGACACGTCGAAGGTGCCTCCACCGAGGTCGAAGACCAGGATGAGCTCGTCTTCCTTGCCTTTGTCTAGACCGTACGCCAGTGCGGCGGCCGTGGGCTCGTTGACGATGCGCAACACGTTGAGGCCTGCGATCTCGCCGGCGTCTTTGGTGGCCTGGCGCTCGGCGTCGTTGAAGTAGGCGGGGACGGTGATGACAGCGTCGGTCACCTTTTCGCCCAAGTACTCCTCGGCGTCGCGCTTGAGTTTGCCAAGGATGCGCGCGGAAATTTCCTGCGCTGTGTACTTCTTCTCGTCGATGTTCGTGCTCCAGTCGGTGCCCATGTGGCGCTTGACTGAGCTAATGGTGCGATCCACGTTGGTCACCGCCTGGCGCTTAGCGATCTCGCCCACCAGCACTTCGCCGGTCTTTGAGAATGCGACTACCGATGGGGTAGTGCGTGCGCCTTCGGCGTTGGCGATCACGGTGGGTTCGCCACCTTCAAGCACGGAGACCACCGAGTTGGTGGTTCCCAGGTCAATTCCTACTGCTCGTGACATGGTCATTCCTCCTTTAGGGCATCGAGGCCGTGATGCCCCGTGCCTCAAGATTTCCCGCTCCCAATACGCAAGACTTGAGCGGCCTGCACTCAAGTTAACTCCGCCCATCGCCCGTGTCAAGCGCTACGCGCAAAAGTTGAGCGCTTGAGGCTCAAGTTCAGGTGGACTACAACGATCATCCGCAGGTAGTCGTCTTTGTGTACGTACCGCACCCTGGCGGTGCCTCGTCAAGGAAGATGGACCCTATGAAGCTCTCGAGACTGCCCGCCGTGTTCGTGTTGAGCGCCGTACTGGCGCTTGCTGCCTGCGCGAACTCCGCGACCGAGCCGTCGCCGTCCCCGTCGCCCAGCGCCGCCGCAGCGGTTCTTGATGATCGGCCACTCGACGAACAGTTGGTGGAGGCTGTGCTCGCGAGTGACACCGCCCTGGCGGCGCTCGCCATCGAAGCCGGTGCGGACGCGAATTTCTTCAACGAGGAGAGCCAGAACAGTCCCCTTTCCCTTGCCATCACGCGCGACGACCTCGACATGGTGCAACTCCTGCTCGACGCAGGCGCCGAGTTCGAGTGGCCCGAGTTGAATTACAGCGCGTTACAGATGGTGGCGCCCTTTGCGGGCGCCGATGTCACCCAAGCGCTCCTCAACGCTGGCGCTCATCCCGACGGAGTGGGCGAACAACTTGGCATCCCGCTCGCGTCTGCAGCGTTCGAAGGCAATTACGAGGTGGTAGCCGTGCTGC
>JAEYYZ010000078.1 GCA_023428185.1 Actinomycetes bacterium | reverse complement strand
CACTACCTCTTCACGCGGCTGGTCCCTGGCGATGGCTACTACGTGGCGATCGAGTCGGTAGGAACCGCGACGCCGTCGTTCGGCAGCTCAGGCGCCCGGTCATCGGCCGGTCAAAGCGCTGCCGCGGAAGCCGCAGATAACGACGACGACGGTGCTCCCGTAGGCAACTACCTCTCCGTATCGCGCGAAATCACGCTTACCGTGAACCCCGACGAGGCCACCGGCGAGGCCGACGGTTACGGCTCGGTCGCAGACGGCTCCGCTGAGACGGCGGCGAACACCGCAACAGGTGTCACCTACCTCGACGTGAACTCGCAGTTGCAGGTGGACTTTGGCTTTGTCAATGTGCCGCTCTACCGCGTAGGCAACCTCGTGTGGTTCGACACCAATGCCAACGGAATCGCCGACAACGGCGAGGACGGCATTGAAGGCGTCAAGGTGGTCCTGTACGCCGCAGACGGCACGCCACTCGCCGTGGCAATTACCGACGCCAACGGTCGCTACGCGTTCGAGAACCTGGTTGCTGGCGACTACACCGTGGGCATCCCCACCGACCAGACTGGCTTCGAAGCGGGTCTCAATGAATACGCCTTGAGCAACCTGGTCAACTCGCCTGGCCAGGGCACGGCCAACGACGACGTCGACAACAACGACGACGGCGCTCAGGCTGCGCTCCCCGTGCCCGGAATCAACTCCACCACCGTGACCTTGGGTGCAGGTATTGACGACGCGATGGGCACCGAGCCCACCACCGAGGTGTTGCGTTCCGGCAGCGTCGCCGACGACGACCTCGGATGGAGCGGCGGCCCTGACAACCGATCCAACCTCACGGTTGACTTTGGTTTCTACCAGCAGCTACGCCTGGGCAACTTGGTATGGCTTGACGACGGCAACGTCACCGCAGGCTACGACCCCACCTTGGAGAACAACGGCATTGCTGACCCCGGCGAAGTAGGCATCAACGGCGTCACTGTGCACTTGTACTCTTCGGACGGCCTCAACGGCTTTGACCCTGGCGCAGGTGACACTTTCCTCGCCTCCGTGGACACCCAGACCGTAGGCGGCGAGGCTGGTATCTACTCGTTCGACGGTCTCGACGCAGGTGAGTACTTTGTGGCACTCGTGGGTGACGAGGCGTTCTTCGCCGATCTACGCCTCGCCATCAACCCCGCAGGGACCACCGAATCGGCTGACGACGACAGCGACGGCGAGAGCACGAGCGCTGGTGGCTACCGTTGGGTCTCCGGCGCCATCACCCTGGACTACGTCGCAGAGCCCTCCGACGAGGCAGGCAACTTCCTCGATGGCACGGCGGGCACCGCTGAAGGCGCACTCAACGCGTACTACAGCACCCTGCAGACCCCCGTGCCGTACGTGCGCAGTGACGACAACTCACAGCTACGTGTGGACTTTGGATTCTCGCCAGTACCGCTTTACTCACTGGGCAACCTGGTGTGGGAGGACTGGAACAACAACGGACTGGCTGACGCTGGCGAGCCCGGAATCGAAGGCGTGACCGTTGAGTTGTACGACGCTGCCGACACCGACTTCATTACGGCACTTGACTCCGATGTCACCGACACGGGTGGCCAGTACCAGTTCACGGATCTGCCTGCTGGCGACTACGTGGTGCGCATTGCAGCCCCTGGTTCCGGCGCGATTCTCGAGGGCTGGTTCGTAGGTGGCACGCCGGTGGCGAACGCTGACAATGACGCGGACAACGACAACAACGCCGTACCGGACGCAGTCAACGGTGGGTGGACCACTGGCATCGTGACCCTCGGTGAAGGCGATGACAACTCCGAGCCCACCGGTGAGACGGACGGCACCACCTCTGACGTGGCGCCTACCGAGCCGCGTGACGACCGTTCCAACCAAACCGTGGACTTTGGCTTCTGGCGCGGGCTACGCCTGGGTAACCAGGTATGGCTCGATGAGGGTGCCACCACCAACCAGAACAACGGCATCTACGACGCCGACGAGGCCCCGATTGCCGGCGTCACGGTGGAGTTGTGGCTCGACGATGGTGACGCCGTGTTTGACCCCGCACTCGACACCGCTGTGGGTACTCCGCAGATCACTGACATCGATGGCCGCTACTACTTCGAGGGCCTCGACCAGGGCGCCTACTTTGTGGCGATCCAGAGCGTTCCAGGCGGCGGCGTGCAGTCCTCGACCAACGCGACGCCCACCGGCTTGGCGTATGACGGTGAGGACGACGGCGAGCCGGCAGGCACCTACCTGAGCGTGAGCCCGCGGTACCAACTGGTCGTTGGCGCAGCGCCGGAAGACGAGATTGACGGCCCCGCGGCCGCGGGAGGTTCAGCAGAGGTCAACGCCAATACGCGCAGCCTCGATGCCGCGTTCTACCCGGACGAGAACTCGTACCTGACGGTGGACTTTGGGTTCATCGACGTGCCGCTGTACCGCATCGGCAACGTGGTGTGGCACGACCTCAACAACGACGGACTGGCGCAAGCTAGCGAGCCTGGCATCGCAGGCGTCCTGGTGCAGCTGTACCAAGGAACCACGCTTGTGGGCTCCACCAACACTGATGTCAACGGTGCCTACGAGTTCGAGAACCTCGCTCAAGGTGAATACCAGGTGGTCATCCCCACTGACCAGACGGGTGCCACGGCACCGGCGGCGCTCAACGGATTCCGGGCATCGTCCGTGGCGGTCGCGAACGCCAACAACGACGTCGACAACGACTCCAACGCCAACGCAGGCACACTCGGCACCGTGGACGGTTTGCTCTCCGGAGTAGTTCGACTGGGTCCGGAGACTGCTGGCGGCGACCCCGATGTGGAACCCGAGACTGAACAGCTCCGGAGCGACGACGCCACCGACGATGACCTTGGCCAGACGTACTCTGCTGCGCCCGCACAGACCCGTATCGACGACGACCGTTCCAACTTCACGGTGGACTTTGGCTTCTACTCGATCACCTTGGGCAACCTGGTGTTCTTCGATGTCGATGGCGACGGCGTGCACGAGGCGGCGGACGGCGACTACGGCATCGGCGGTGTCACCGTGAACCTGTACCACTACGACACCAGCTCCACCACATGGGTTCTTGCTGACACCACCGAGACTGACGTGGACGGCTTGTACCTGTTCAGTGGCTTGGTTGACGGCGGTCAGTACTACGCGGAGATCCCATCCAGCGAGTTCGTTGGCGCTGGCGCCCTGGTGGGCCTGTTCTCCTCCGTAGGGGACGCGGGCGACATCGAAACCGTGACCACGGACAACCGTGACCGCGGTGTGGACCCCTCAAACATGTACGAGGCAGTGCGCTCCAACGGAGCAGTCAGGGTATCCGCAACCGGGGAGCCCACTGGCGAGAGCCCCAACAACAACCCGGCATCCACCCCCGACGTTGCCTCCAACTTGACCATTGACTTTGGGTTCTATGCCATGGAGCTCGGCGGCGTGATCTGGCAAGACAACGGCGGAACGGGTCCCGGCGAGTACGTCATGCGCAACAACGGTGTGTATGACCGCGCATTCGAGACCCCTTTTGCCGGGGTCACATTGATCCTCTTTGAGGCGGACGGCACCACACCGTTCTTGCGTTCCGACGGCAACCAGGCCACCACCACCACAGATGCCAACGGCGAATACCGCTTCACCGGTCTGCCAGCGGGTCAGTACGTGGTGTCGATTCCCGGAAGCAACTTCGCGGCAGCCGGGGTGCTGGAAGGATTCGCCAACTCGGATGGGAACGACCTGGTCGCCGTGCCGCCTGCTCCGCCAGCGGACCTAGACGACGTGGACCAAGACAACGGTTACCCCGAGTCTGGCGACATCTTCTCCGGTGATTCCGTGAGCGCGTCGGCGTTGACCCTCAACGTGGCGGGAGAACCCACCACGGACCCGACGCCCAGCGCCTCCTACGCTCACCACCAGTCCAACCTGACGGTGGACTTTGGGTTCTGGAACGCGTCTGTTGGGCTTGAACTGGGTAACCAGATCTGGTTCGACGACGACCGCGACGGCATCTACGACATCGGTGTGGAACTGCCTGCGCCTGCCGGGCTTGTGGTGCAACTCATGGATGCCGACACCACTGACATCCTCGCCACCACCATGACGGATGCAAACGGTCAGTACTTGTTCACTGGTCTCGATGCTGGCCGCTACCGCGTGGGCCTTGCCGCGAGCAACTTCCAGTTCGGTGGTCCGCTGTACTTCTACTCGGCGACCACCGGTCCTGGCTTGTCCGCTGACCCCGATGACGAACTGGACTCCGACTCCAACGGACTGACGTTGCCCGACTTCTCCGTGTGGTCAGGAGTCGTCACCTTGGTTGCCGCTGCTCCCGTGTCTGAAGCAGACCCCGCCTCTGTGGGCCTCGAAGACAGGATGTCTGACCTCACTGTGGACTTTGGATTGGTACGCAGTTCTGAGTTCGCTGACACCGGTTTTGCGGGATCTGACCTGCTGGCCTTCGCACTTGCCTTGATGGGCATTGGCCTGTTCCTGGTTGTGATGAGGCGCCGCGGCCGCGAGTCGTAACCACGCCCGCTCCCACACGCCGGGTGTGACCTTGGTCCTGGGTATGGGCAACAATGGGGACATGGCAGCCCGAGTAGTGATAGTCGGCGGTGGACCCGGAGGCTATGAGGCGGCGATCGTGGCCGCTAAGGCCGGAGCCGCGGTGACATTGATCGAGCGCCAGGGTTTGGGCGGCAACGCGGTGCTCACCGACGTGGTGCCGTCCAAGACGGTGATCGCCACTGCTGAATGGCTCACCATCGCGGAACGAGCCCCTGAACTCGGTATCCGGCGGCAAGGCGCTTCGCAAGCCGATGCTGCACGTACGGATGTGGACATGGCGGCGGTCAACGCCCGTATCCGCACTCTTGTGGAACGGCAATCGAACGACATCGCTAACCGTCTGGAAAAGAACGGTGTGACGGTGGTGCTGGGCGAGGCGGCGCTAGTGGATGCCCGGACCGTCACTGCCAATGGTGAGAGCTACGAGGCGGACGCCGTATTGCTTGCCACGGGTGCCCGCCCCCGCGTGATCCCTGGGGCCCAACCCGACGGGCAGCGCATCTTCAACTGGACTCAGCTGTATCACCTAGACGTGGTTCCTGAACACCTCGTGGTGGTGGGTTCTGGCGTCACCGGCGCGGAGTTTGCCGGTGCGTACAGGCTGTTGGGGTCAGAGGTCACATTGGTGTCCTCGGGGGACAGGGTGTTGGCTAACCAGGACCCCGAAGCGGCGGAACTCTTGCAAAGCGTCTTTGCTAACCGCGGGATGGTAGTCCTGGGAAACTGCCGGGCCAGCGCGGTCGAAAACATCGGCAGCGGTGTGCGGGTCACGCTCAACGACGGGCGCGTGATTGAAGGTTCGCATTGCCTCCTTGCGGTGGGCTCCGTTCCCAACACGGAGGGCATGGGACTTGAGGGCGCGGGCGTGGAGATCGACGGGCGTGGGTTTATCGCCGTGGACCGCGTTTCGCGCACTAGCGCGCGTGGAGTGTATGCCGCCGGCGACTGCACGGGCGTGTTGCCGTTGGCGTCCGTAGCGGCCGCACAAGGCCGAATAGCCATGGCCCACGCGTTGGGCGATGCCGTCAAGCCCATCGAATTGCGCCACGTGGCATCCAACGTCTTCACTGCACCCGAGATCGCTAGCGTGGGCTCCTCCGAGGCTGAACTGGTGGAACGCGGCATCTTCTACGAAGTGTCCAGGCTCGACCTTGCCAGGAATCCGCGCGCCAAGATGCTCGGCATCGACCAGGGCTTTGTCAAGATCTTTGGGCACAAGGTGACGGGCCAAGTGCTCGGCGCGGTGATTGTGGGACCTCGCGCCAGCGAGCACATCTATCCGCTATCGCTCGCGGTGTCGCAACACTTGACGGTCGACGACGTCGCTGCAGCCTTCACGGTGTACCCGTCACTTTCGGGATCCGTGGCTGAAGTGGCGCGCAGGCTTCACAACATCACTGACAGTTAGCACCAAGCCGTGCTGGCAGCCCACGGTCGCTAGGAGAAGAGCGCTTCGCCAATAAATGCCTTTCCTTCCCCCACGCGTGTGCCCGCGGGGATGCCGGCAGGGATGGCGAACAACCCGGAGCCAGTGGTGCGCAGAAAGTCGATGGTCATGGGGTCTTGCGTGGCGAGACGCTCTTGCATAGGCACAAACTGCGTGCGGGGGTCTCTCACAAAAGCCAAGAAGAACAGCCCGGCGTCCAGGCGACCCTGATTGTCCGCACCGTCGGTGTAGTTGTAGCCCCGGCGGAGCATCATGACTCCACCGTTGTTGTTGGGGTGGCTCATTGCCATGTGACTGGTGGTGGGGATGAGTCGCTCGCCGTTGGCGTCGCGAGCGTCAAAGTCAGGCGCCGTGAACTCGGTGCCTCCGCTCAGGGGCGCGCCCGATGCTTTGGCTCGGCCCACAGCGGCCTCTTGCCGGGCCAGAGACGTACGGTCCCAGTTCTCCACCAGTATTCGAACGCGTCGTGTCACCAGGTAGGTGCCACCCGCCATCCAGGTTTGACCGTCGCCGGATTGGGACCACAGCCACCGATCCACAAGGTCCGTGTCCTCGGCTTTGAGATTGCGTGTGCCGTCCTTGAAGCCCATGAGATTGCGGGGCGTCTGTTGCTCGCGGGATGTGGACGCGGTGCGGCCAAAGCCGAGTTGGCTCCAGCGCATTGCCGCGTCACCTGCAGCAATGCGTGCCAGGTTGCGGATAGCGTGTACCGCCACTTGAGGGTCGTTAGCGCAGGCCTGGACGCAGATGTCTCCCCCCGCAAAGCGCTCCTCCAGAACATCACCGGGAAAATGCGGCAGGTCAATGAGTTGTGGGGGGCGCTTGGATTGCAGGCCAAACCGGGGGGCATCGGCGCTGCCAAAAAGCCCGGGCCCAAACCCCAAGGTGATGGTTAAGGCCGAAGCGGGGAGGTCAAGCGCTTCGCCTGAATCATCAGGCGGAGCCACCCTCGCCGCGTTGGCCGTACCCCTGCCCAACTCTCGCCCGGCCATGAGTTCAGCTGCAGCCGCCGTCCAGCGCTGGAGTAGAGCGATGAGGCGGTCCCTGCCAGCCGTGGTGACGTCGAAGGCAGCGAAGTGCATGTGGTCCTGTTGAGGGGTGAGGATGCCGCTTTGGTGTGCTCCGTAGAAATCGTGGACAGAGGCATGGGATGCTCCCGCTGCGCGCGACCCAGCGGCGAACCCGCCCACACTGCCCACTCCGAGAGCGCCAGCCGCCACACCCGCAGCGCCGAGCAAGTGCCGGCGCGAAAGGCCCGCTGGGGCTTCAACGGTGGGTTCAACGGCGGCTTCAGGCGCTGCAATGTCCGGACCTGTGCCGATCTCCGGACCTGTGCCGATCTCCGGACTTCCCGATGCCCCGTCTGGCCGCCGTGTCATGGGGATATCTTCCCAGGGCGCACGCTGCTCACGGTGAACTCTCTGGAGAGGCAATCACCGCGGTGGACATCCCTGAGAGAGCATGGGCAAGCGCGTCAAGCGACCGCACGAGGTCTGTCAATTCGGCGGCGGTGAGTTCCCGGTGGGGCGTGAACCCGTTGGCTACGGAGCCATGGCGAGCAAGTTGTGCGTAGACGGCGTCAAATCGGTGCTCAATCTCAGTCGCAAGGGCGGGATCTGTGGACTGCAACAGGGGTTCCAGGGCGCGGTACACCGAGCCTGCACCATCCACGCCTCCCTGTATGCCCCACAGGTCTGCGCTGGAATAGACATCGGTCAATCCCAACGCGTGGTTGACGGCAAGATTGCCCACCGCCTCTGTGGCTCCTTCGGCCATGTCGAGCGTAGACAGTGAGAAGTCTGGGGAACTCGCACGTTCCTGGAGCACCGTGGTGTAGTCGAGCAACTCGCCCGCGATCCGTTGACGGTCTGCGTCCGTGAGCGGTTCTTCTCCCGGCGCGGGCCATAAAGCGAGTTCTGCCCTGTGCCAGCCCGTCCAGAGTTCTTGCTGGCCCAGGTCGGTGCGCCTGTTGCCAAGACTGGCCAGAAGGTCAGGGAATTGGCGAGCAACTGGGCGCACGGACTCCCACAACACGCGCGCCTCGAAATACCACTGGCGTGCAGCATCGTCATCACCCGCCGTGAATGCGGCGGCAAACTGGGAGGTGGTGCCCTGCAACGTTGAGAGCCGCCCGCGTGCGTCTGTCATGTAGGACCGCTCGGCGTCCGCGAGAGCGCTCTCACTGTGCGTGGCAGAAGTAGGCGTGGGGGTGTACTCAAACCAGGCGTCTGTACGGGTGCAAGCCGTGACACCCCCCACTGCGGCTATTGCAATGGCGAGCGCGGCAATAAACCTATGCGCCAAGCGACGACCTCGACTCCCAGAGCACACATGAGTGCGGCGCCACCATTTGGCACCGCACTCTTGTCATTGTCCCTGTTAAGAGGCGGATTCGGCAACGACCTCTGCGTCGCCTGCGGCGTCGATAATCTGGCAAATAACGGTGCCCGCACTCACCCCATCGCCCATCGATGCGGTCAGTGAAGTCACCACGCCAGCCCGGTGAGCGGTAAGCGGCTGCTCCATCTTCATGGCTTCCAACACCACAATGAGATCGCCTTCCGCTACGGTCTCACCTTCGGCTACCGCCACCTTCACGATGGTCCCTTGCATGGGTGAGGAGAGATCCACGCCGTTTGCCGCGCGCACTGCACCATTGGAACGTCGCGTCGCACGGCGTACGGGGGCACCCGCGCGTGCCCTACCAGCTTGAGCCAAGGACGCGGGGAGCACCACTTCCAAGCGCTTGCCGCCCACTTCCACGACCACGCGCTCAGTGGCCGCGCCCTCTTCGGGTGCCGGGGCTGCGGCTGAGTCGGGGGAGTTGAGGCTGGCGACGGTGGCGGCGAAGTCCGTCTCAATCCAGGTGGTGAAGACACCGAAGTTGCCCTCGGCGGCCACGAACTCTGGCGCGCTGAGCACCGCTTGGTGGAACGGGGCCACGGTGGGGATTCCCTCCACCACGAGTTCGGTAAACGCGCGTCGCGCCCGTGCGATCGCCTGCTCACGAGTAGCGCCCGTGACGATGATCTTGGCGATCATGGAGTCAAAGTTTCCAGAGACGGTGTCTCCTTGACGCACTCCTGCATCCACCCGGACCCCAGGGCCTGCGGGGAAGGTGAGGCGGTGGATGCGTCCAGGTGCCGGCATGAACCCGGCACTGGGATCCTCGCCATTGAGGCGGAACTCGATCGAATGTGCCCGCACCTGGGGGTTGAGATCGCTGATGGGCTCGCCAGCGGCGATGCGGAACTGCTCCCGCACCAGGTCAACACCGGTGACCTCTTCGGTGACAGGGTGCTCCACTTGGAGCCGGGTATTGACCTCGAGGAAGCTGATGGTGCCATCGCTGCCCACCAGGAACTCGCACGTTCCAGCCCCCACGTAGTGGGCTTCCTTCAAGATGGCGATGCTTGAGGAGACGAGAGTGGCGTTCTGCTCCGCGGTCAGGAATGGAGCAGGAGCCTCTTCCACGAGTTTCTGGTGACGACGCTGGAGCGAGCAGTCGCGCGTGGACACCACCACGACGTTGCCATGCTCGTCGGCCAGACATTGAGTCTCGACGTGGCGCGGCTTGTCCAAGAAGCGCTCCACAAAGCACTCACCACGGCCGAAAGCCGCCACTGCCTCACGGGTGGCGGATTCAAAGAGTTCCGGGATTTCCTCCCCGGTGCGAGCCACTTTGAGCCCGCGACCGCCGCCGCCAAACGCGGCCTTGATCGCTACGGGAAGTCCGTGCTGCTCCGCAAAAGCCACCACCTCATCGGCGCTGGCCACAGGGTCGGGCGTGCCCGGGACCAGGGGGGCACCAGCGCGTTGGGCGATATGCCGAGCGCTGACCTTGTCTCCCAAGCCCTCGATAGCCGCAGGCGGCGGACCAATCCACACCAAGCCGGCCGCAATCACGGCGCGTGCAAAGTCTGCATTCTCCGAAAGGAAGCCATAGCCAGGGTGGATTGCCTCGGCGCCGGAGCGCGCCGCGACGTCCAGCAGCTTGTCGATATCGAGGTAGGACTCGCGTGCAGTGTTGCCGCCCAGAGCAAAGGCTTCGTCGGCAAGGGCGACGTGGGGTGCGTCTCGATCAGGGTCGGCGTAGACGGCGATGGACCGCAAGGACGCGTCTTGGCAGGCTCTGATGACGCGGACTGCGATCTCGCCGCGGTTCGCGATGAGAACCGATGAGAAGGCGGGCACGGCGTTTACCGTAGCGTGGCCGGGGCTTGCTCTGGGAGTCGCCAGCGCCTCGATTGGCAAGTTTGCACGGTGACACAGCGTTGAGCCGCCACATTGTGCGTTTCCTACAACGGATTCACACTTTGAGCGAGGCTACGGCGGCGTAGGTTGTGGCCACGCTACAAAACGTGCTAGATGCGCAACGCATGGATGGGGATATCAAGCCGTGCGAGAAGCGCGCGCAGCAAGGGCAAACTCACACCGACCACGTTGTGATAGTCACCTTCGATATGTGTGACGTAAGGCCCTCCAAGCCCATCGACCGTGAACGCTCCGGCAACGTTGAGCGGCTCGCCGGTCTCCACGTACTCGTCGATCTCGTCGTCCGTCAAGTCCGCGAACTGGACTCGCGTGCTCGCCGTCTCGCCTAAAGACGTTCCGGTCCCCTCGGTCCGAGAGTCAACCAACCAGTGCCCCGTGTGCAACCAGCCCTCGTTGCCCCGCATCTGCCTCCACCGCTCCCTCGCTTGAGCGCCGTTTGCGGGTTTACCAAAGATGGCACCACCAAACTCCAACATGGAGTCGCAACCCAATACCAAGGCATCGGGCCGATGATGGGTGGCGACTTCCAGCGCCTTAGCTTGAGCTAGTTCGAGCACGGCTTCGGTGGCTAGCAATGGTCCCGCGCCACGGGACTCCGATGCGCGTGTGGCCGCCTGCAGCACCGCGTCCTCGTCCACGTGGGACACGATCACCGTGGGCCTGATGCCCGCGCGCGTCAACGTCTCAAGCCGGGCAGGGGACGCGGAAGCGAGAACCAAGTGCACAGTCATTGCCCCAGCGTAAAGCCGGGGATTGCACGTGCCTGCCAGCGGCAGGCGATGCCGTTGCGCTTAGGAGTACTGCTTGGCCTGCAATGCGTAGAGATCTGCGTACAAGCCGCCTTGAGCCACTAGTTCTTGATGTGAGCCGGCCTCGGCGATGCGGCCATCTCCCACCACGAGGATGGTGTCCGCCATGCGCACGGTGGAGAACCTGTGCGACACCAACACCGTGATAGCTCCCGTGCGTTGAGCGACGCGGCGTGCGCCAAGCGCGTACTGCTCGAACAAGTTGTGCTCGGCTTGGGCGTCCAAGGCAGACGTAGGTTCATCGAGCAACAACAGAAGTGGCGCCTCACGCATCATGGCCCTGCCTAGAGCGAGTTTTTGCCACTGCCCGCCCGAGAGGTCTGTGCCTCCCACGTTGGACTTGCCGAGCATCGTCCCAAGCCCGTGGGTGAGACGGCGCATGACGTCGTCGCCGCGGGCACGCGACAGTGCGCCGCTGACCGCTTGAGGATCGTCGATGTGGGGCATGTCGCCCATACCTACCGTCTGCTGAGCCGAGAACTCGAAGCGGGCAAAGTCTTGGAAACCTGCTGAGATGCGTTGGCGCCATTCCTCCACCGGCATTCGCGCCAAGTCTGTTCCATCGACGGTAATGGTGCCGGCATTCGGGTCATAGAAGCGGCACAACAACTTGATGAGCGTGGACTTGCCTGCGCCGTTCTCGCCCACAATGGCCACTGTTGAACCCGCGGCAATGTGCAAGTTCACATCTTTCAACACCGGCTGATCCGTGCCGGGGTACGTGAAGGTCACGTCAGTCAGGGTGATGCCGTGGGTGAGAGCGTCGGGCACCGGTTGATCTGCGGGGGCACCCTGCTGGGCCGCAACCACCGAGGCGGCCCACCTGATCTCGGTGAACATGGAGGCAGTGCGTTGGAGCCCTTGAAGCATGTTCACCGCTGCAGTGACTTGGGCGTTCACCTGAGCAGCGAGCGTGATGACCATGAGCACGTCACCCACCGTGGCGTGCCCGGCGACGGCGTCGCGGAGCACCAGCAACGTGGCACCCACATACGCCACGGCAAAGAAGATCTGGCCCGCGGCGCGCAACCATGCGGCCTTGTACTCCCCGCGCATTTCGAACGCCGATGCTTGGTCCCAGGCGCGTTGTTGGCGCGCCCTGACTTCTTGCTCGAGGCCGCAGGTGCGCACCTCTTTGACCGGACCTGCGTCCGCTAGCAGGCTGAACAAATGGTTGGCCTGGCGCGTAGCGGGAGCACCCGCCGCCCGGCCAGCCTTGGCCACTGTCTCCGCTTTGCGGCCCAGCAGCAAGGGGGGGATGGCGGCGAGCGGCAAGAGCAACAACCACGGTGACAATGTGGCCAGCAGGATTCCCGTCAGGATGAGCGCCACCACAATGGCGACTCCTCCGTAGAGGGCGTTGACGGTGCCCCACGCGGCGCGGTCTGTTTCCCGGCGAATGTACGCGATACGGTCTGCGTAGTCGGCGCGTTCGTGATGTTCCAAGCCCACGGAGCCGTTGGACAGCACGGCTACCCTGCGTTCCACGAGCGCCGCCATGTCTTCGGCGGTCTTGAAGTAGAAGATGTGCGCAAAGTGTTCCGCAGTGAGCGCTGTGACGGCGAGCACCGCTACGAGAACAGCCCACGTGATGGCTGTTCGCGCGTGGCCGGCCATCGCGTTGTCTATTACTCCGCGCAGGCCCACCGCGGCAAAGGGCATGGCCAAGGGCTGTACCAGCATGAGTGCAAAGCCCATGACAAAGTTGAGCCGCCCGGCGGCCCATGCAAAGGCGGCGGTGTCACGCATTCCCCTGAGAAGTTCCACTATGCCCCCTCCCCTGAAGCGAGCTGTCCTGAGGCGAGCTGTCCTGAGGCGAGCTGTCCTGACGCGATCTGTCCTGACTCGGCGTCTTCCATGGCATCGGCGTCCGCATCGTCGTCGGCGTCGAGGCCTTCCCGGAAGCGTCGGGCTTGGAGTTCAAAGAGACGCTTGTAGCGCGAATCGGTGCTGGTGAGCTCA
>JAEYYZ010000150.1 GCA_023428185.1 Actinomycetes bacterium | reverse complement strand
CCGTGAATGAGGGCGCGCACTGACTTTGGACCCTCGTCGCGCACTAGCTTGGTGAGCTTCTTGGCGGTCTCTTGAGACAGACCCTCCTTGATCTCCGCTACCAGGCGGTACTCCTTGCCCGAGGGTTGTGGGTCGCCGTAGTCGAGCGACTTGAGCGAGATGTTGCGCTTGGCAAGTTTGGCAATGAAAACATCAAGGACAGCTTTGACTCGGTCCTCCGTGCTGGCCTTCATCAGCACGGCTTCACCCGAGAACTCAATGGATGCGCCTACGCCTTTGAAGTCATACCGCTGGGCGATTTCTTTGGCTGCCTGGTTGAGCGCGTTGTCCACCTCTTGACGGTCAACTTTGCTCACTACGTCGAAACTGCTGTCTCCTGCCACGGTGGCCTCCTTGAGGTGCTGACGGTGGCGACCACGCTGGTTCGCTAATGGTCGCTCTTCCTTGCTATCCTTCCATGCGCGCTGCTTGACGTTTGGGCAGACGCAGGGCGGGTTACCCGAGCGGCCAAAGGGGGCTGACTGTAAATCAGCTGCGAGAGCTACGGGGGTTCGAATCCCTCACCCGCCACGACGAAGGCCCGGTTCGCCGGGTCTTCGTCATTTTCACGCTCAGGAGTACGGCCGATGCCAGGGCCGGCTCACGCTACGAGCACCGCCTCGCGCAGGTTCGCCGCTAGATCGCCACGTTCGGCAATCACGATGTCGCTGAGCCCTAGCCACTCGCACGCCAGCTGCAACTCGGTTGCCAATGCCTGGGCGATCTCGGCATCGGACCTTCGCCTCGCTCCCGCAGCCACGCGCGGCTCTCGCCATGCCGCCTGAACCAGCAGAGCCTTGGCCTTGCGGTCTGCCTTGAGGTCCACTCGCGCCACTATCTGATCGCCCAGCAAGAACGGCAAGCAGTAGTAGCCGTAGATGCGCTTGGGCTCGGGGGTGTAGATCTCGATGCGGTAATCCACCGCGAACATGCGCTCCAAGCGCGGTCGATACCAGCACACGGGGTCAAACGGACTGAGGAGTGCGGCACCGGTTGCTCGCCCCGGATCCACGGCCGATGCCGCGAGCAGCGCTGGCCCGTCCCAACCCTCTACCGTCACCCACCGGGCCAGGCCGCGCTCCACGGCCGAACTCGCCCAAGCCTGAGCGTGCGCGATAGTCATACCCGTGGGGGCGAGCAGCCTGAAGTGATCCGCGGTGTCTCGAGGAGTGCCTACCCCGGTGGCGGCTAGGCCGCGGTCAAACAACTCTTGGCGTGCGACATCGGGCGTCAAACCCCAATCGCCCGTAGGCGCGGGCGGAACTCCCCACACGCGAAGCGTGTCGTCGTAGGTGCGCTGGAATTGCCGCGCCCTGGACGCGACTACTTGGCCAGTGATGAACAAGTACTCGAGTGCGTCTTTGACGTGCCCCGAATCCCACCACGTACCACGCGGGGACACCCGGGGAGCGAGGTGCTCCAGTGTGCCCGCCGTCAATGGGCCCTGTTCCCGCACCGCGTCCAGCACGGCAGCGATGAGACCCGGGCGCTCAGTCTCAAGCCTGTCGCGCACGTTGGTTTTCCACGACGAGTCACCCACCATGCGATGGTGAAGCGCTGGCAGCAGATCGCGCGGCATCACGGACGCCTCGTGGCCCCAATGCTCAAACGTGTGCGCCGAATGCCCCTCGGCGTCGCCCCACAAATAGGCATCCAAAGCCGCCGTGGCATAGGGCCCGTAGCGCGAAAACACCGGCATGTAGTGCGCGCGCGCAAACACGTTCACAGTGTCGAGTTGCAGCACCCCTTGGCGTTGCAAGTACTCGCCAAACTGGCTGTCACCTACCTTGCGGCTGGCCCGTGAGCGTGCCAAACCCTGGGCCGCAAGAAACACTCGCCTCGCTTGCGCCGCACTCATGGATTCGCTCACATCGCCACGATAGCCCGGTGGTCTGACGGCGATTTCCGTCCGCGCCCACGGCGCGTGTATCCTTGACCGGCTTGCCCCGATAGCTCAGTCGGCAGAGCGTTTCCATGGTAAGGAAAAGGTCCAGGGTTCGATTCCCTGTCGGGGCTCACAGTGAAGGCGTCGCCAACGCAATGGTGGCGGCGCTTCTTCACTTGCGGCGGGGTAGCTCAGGTGGTTAGAGCACACGACTCATAATCGTGGGGTCGCGGGTTCGAGTCCCGCCCTCGCTACACGGGAAGCTCCCGGCATCGGCATTCCAGCCGACGCTGTGGGGCCTTTTTGTTTCCCCCGCACCTTCACCCCGCGTGAGCAATCTCTGCTCATTGCGCGTGTTGTGGGACTGCGCCACCATGACCACGGTTTGTGAATGTCACTTACGTGTCTGGGGAGAAATCATGCGTCGCACCACTACCACCACCGCTGTTGCGGTCCTTGTTGCGTCGAGCGCTTTAGTGCTCGCAGGATGCGGCAATGTCGTGGAGGACACCATCAATAACGCCGTGGAAGAGGGCGTGGAGCGGGCCATCGAAGGTGACTCGGGTGAAGACGTGAA
Organism: Actinomycetes bacterium; assembly: GCA_023428185.1. GTDB lineage: Bacteria > Actinomycetota > Actinomycetes > Actinomycetales > Demequinaceae > Demequina. Next base: position 4,595 of record JAEYYZ010000150.1, on the reverse strand, counting down.
CATCGATGTGGGCGTAGACGGCTCGGTCTCGGTGCCCGCAGACTTCCCTTCCGGTCTGCCGTTGCCTCCCGGTGAGCTCCGATCCGCCCTTGCCGTGGGGAACACGTGGGCGCTGGACTACATCGTTGACGATGCCGCTGTGGCTACAGACCTCAACTCCTGGTACGAATCCAACGGCTACGAGGCGTTGACCTCCGCGGACTACGGCACCCTCAAGCAGTGGATGTGGCAAAACGGCGAGTACTCGGTGATCGTGAGCCTCCTTGAGGATGGCTCCACCCTGACGCTCAGCTATAGCGTGACCATCCCCGAATGAGACCTATTGCCATCGGCGCGGCAGCACTTGTAGCGGTCCTCCTGGCCGCGTGCTCACCCGCAGCGGAGTCCACCAGCTCGACTGACGCGTCTGGCAGCGCGTCGCCCGTAGCCGCCGACGCACCTCAGGCCTCGTCGTCCCCCACCGCTCAAGGGGACCCAGCGTCGGCGTGCCCCGTAGGCGCATGGATCTTGGACAACAACTCCTGGGACGTTGCGCTCACAGCGATTTGGGAGCAGGCGATTGCCGGTAGCGAAGTCGAGATCTTGGGCGAGTTGTGGCTCGATTGGAACGCGGACGGGACCTACCTGCTGACCGCTACCGACTCCACGTATGTGGTTACCGGGGTTTCGGACGGAGTCGCGTTCACGCAAACCATCCTCCACAACGGCACTGAGAGCGGCACCTGGAGCCACGCTGGCGGCGACATCTATGAACTGGTCGCTACCGACGAGTCCACGTGGAACTCCTCGGTGACGATGGAAGCCGAGGGTGCGAGCTACTCCGTGGATCAGTCCACCCTGCCCGCGGACCCGTGGAGTGGGTCTATGGCAGTCACGTGCGGCGCGGGCTCGATGACCACTGAGGTCACAGAGGACCACGGCTCTATTGCCGTGGACTTCCTAACCCGGTCTCGATAAGCGCCTCACGGAGTTCGTCGCGTGAACCGACTCCCAGTTTGCGATACACGGATTGCAACTGGTTGTCGACGGTGCGCACCGAGACTCCTAGCCGCTCCGCAATCTCGCGGCTGCGCTCACGGCTCGCGGCGGCGATTGCTACTTCGAGTTCCTTGGGAGTGAGCAGGGCCGTTTCGCGGGTTTGCAGTAGCGGGGCATCGACACCGGCCGATGCCATGACCTCCACGGCGTTGAGGCGGCGCTGCACTTCTGTACTGGGCCGCATTTTGCGGGACAAGGTGATCGCGTCGAGTGCGGTAGGCGCCATCCCCGCGCGCACCAAGCGCGCGGCTGCACCGGGCATGGTGGCTGGGGTTCTGTCGCGCAGGCTGACGGCCACGTCTCGCAGCGCCGTATAGAGCCCAAAGTTGGCTGGTACTTGGGTGCACAGGTCTTCGAGCATGCCTGCCGCGCGCTCCACCCTGCCCAACCGAATGCACACGCCTAGGGAGATGGCGGCCACCAGCCTGAAGCCCACACCTGCTGCGGCTGTTGCGGCGTTCTCAATGATCGCTGTGGCACCGTCCACGTCTCCGTTGGCCTGGGCTAGCCACGCTTCACATTCGGCAATCATCATGACTGCTTTGGGCTCGGAGCGTTGAGCGGGTTCCATGGAGTCCAGAATTCGGCGTGCCCCTGCCCAGTCGCCGCGCTTGGCTGTGGTGTCCGCCTCGATGGCCAGCGCCAGTGCGAGCACACCCATGCCGTCCCGCCAACGGCATTGGTCCACCGCCAACGCGGCCGCGCGGCTGGCTTGGGTGAGGGCACCGTTGTACGACAAGTGCTCCGCGACCGCCACCGTCCATAGGCCCACGCCATCGCCCGAATCTGCACGGCGCGCTTGGGCGTACTCGAGCGCACGTTCGTGGTCGCCCAGCGACAAGCGCTCGATGTACTCGTCAAAGCCCATCATCGCCGCGGCTATAGGGTCCAAGGCCCCCAGTTTCTCCTTCAAGAGGCCGAGCATCTGGGAGGCTTCACGCGCCGCCGTGGCGCGGCCTCCCATGGACTCGGTCATGATGGCGGCCATGGCGCTACGGACGCTCGCGGCGGGGTGGGCTTGGGCGGTGTTGAGCTCACTTTCGGTTCCATGAACTTCGCCAAGAATGGCGCGCCATAAGCGCAGTTCCGCGTCCAGGCTGGAAGCTAAAGCAGGTTGGACTCGCGCCTTGGCCTCTTCTGCTTGAACTACGGCGCCAGCAACATCGAAGCGTCGGAAGGCTAGGTGCTCTCCGCGCCTGCTCGCCAGGAGAACGACGTCCCCCGGTTCCACGGCGTTTGCCGCTGCCACGGAGAAAGCTTCATCCGCCGCGTCGAGTTTGCCGTCCGTAGACAGCGCGGTGGCTTGAGTGAGTGCGGCCCGGAACGTCACATGGCGGTCAGCGTGTGTAGCGAGAACTTCCCCCGCCAAAGTGGCCGCGGCAGCCATGTCTCCCATCGCGTAGGCATGTTCAGCGGCCCACACTACGTCGGCAGGCGAAGGGTCAAGATTGGCCTCGCGTTGCCATGTGATTGCGGTGTACCGATGCCGGGGCTCACCGGTGGACAGAAGCCATTCCACCGCCTGGGTGACGGCCTCGTCGGTGCTGGAATCTCGGGCAATCGCTTCGGAGACGAGTGGATGCGCTACCCGCAGGAGCCGAGTGGCTGGGTCAAGTACTACGAGCCCTGCTGCGTGCAAAGCCTCGAGACTTTGCTGTCCATAGCGGCCGATGCCCTGTGGCCCAGCGTCGGCGGGCTGCGTTAACGCGACTAACCGCAACATCTGCCGCTCGGGCATGTCCAAGGAACTCACCACGTCGGTAATGGAGTTCAGCAGCCCAGGCGGCGTGGGCCCCTCTTCGATCGCCACCGTGCCGCCGTGGTGGCGTACCGCTCCTTCTCCTGACGCGGTCTCCACCAAGACGCGCAGGTACAACGGGTTTCCCTCAGTGCGGCGAGCGAGCCGCATGACGTCCGTATGGCGCACGCGCGCACCAAAGCGACGCTCCAAGAGGTGGTCAACCTCGTCCTCAGAGAGACCGTCGAGACTGTGGGTGACCGCCAAGCCTTCGTTCTCCAGGCGGGCGAGGGGAGCGGGGAGGGTTTCGCCTAACCGTGCCGTGGCCACAGTGGGAACGCCAAAAGCGCGCACCAGTTGGTACACCGCCGCCGCTGACAAGTCATCGAGACGTGGTGCGTCATCCACCACCAGAAGGTATTGCTCCGCGTTGGTACCTACGGTGGCCATGAGAGCGCCCACGGCGTGTTCAGGGTCGGTGGGCAGTCCCAAGTGGGCAAGGCCAGGAGCTAGCGCGCCCAACGGCACTCCTGCAAGTTCCGTGAGCGCAATGACGCTCACCACAGTGCGGTCGGGAAACCTGCTCGCTACCTGTTGCGCCAAGGAAGTCTTGCCGATACCAGCCGGGCCCACCAGCAGTTGGGCACGGACGGGCATGGTCGCCAGGCCAGCGAGAACAGCATTGGCCCTGGTCTCGCGGGCAATGATGGGCCAATCGGGGCGTTCAGGCGGCATCTGCATGGTGCGCCGATTCTCGCAGATTGATGGCGGCGCGCAAGGACCCCTTGATCGCGTAGAATTCTCTGCGGCCCGCCGGTGCGGTGGGCGTGCGCGCTCAGAGCGCGGCCCCACAAGGCAGGGAGTCCCTGATGGCTAAGAATGACATCCGTCCCAAGATCACGCTTGCGTGCACGGAGTGCAAGGACCGCAACTACATCACGCGTAAGAACCGTCGGAACACTCCCGACCGCGTGGAGTTGAGCAAGTTTTGCCGCAAGTGCGGCAAGCACACTCCGCACCGCGAGACCCGCTAGATCTTCGCGCCCTACGTTTGTAGCCAACACCTCGCCCGCCCGGCCCTGCCGCGGCGGGCGTTGTGTTTTCCCGGCGGCCACCAGGAGGGCACTGACCCTGACAGAGCCGATGCCACAATGACGACCATGGATGACTCGGCGCCGCGCGGGATATGGAGCCGGGTCGCCTCAGTGGTGTCAGTGGTCTTGCTTGGGATATCACTGGTGATGACTCTGGCGCGATTCACGGGCTTCGAGGTAAGACCATTGGCGGCGCTCATCGCCTTCGTGCCGTGGATGGTGTGGGTCGCGGCGGGCGCACTGGCGCTCGCGGCCGTAGCGCGCGCCTGGATCCCCGCTGTCGCAGCAGCGTTGGTGCTCGCCGTCAATGTGTGGTGGCTATCGCCGCTGTTCACAAGCGAAGGATCGGGCGAGGTGGAGTTCACAGTGGTGACTCTGAACGCCGAGTACGGAGAGGCGGATGCCGCCCAGATAGTGCGGCTCGTGGAGGACAGTGACGCAAGCCTCCTCACCATTCAAGAGCTCACCCCCGACTTGGTGGAGCGGCTAGATGAAGCCGGGTTGGGGGAGATCTTGCCGCACTCGGTGACTAAGCCACAGACCAACCACGCCGGCATCGGACTGTGGTCCCGCACCCAGATCAAACAGCCGCGAGCTCTCGACGACCTGTCCTCCTGGGCGGTTCGCGGCGAGATCGCCACCACTCAAGGGGACCTCACGGTGTTCGCGGTGCACCCCTTGCCCCCGCTACCTAGGGGCCATGTGCGCTGGGCGGAGGACATGGA
>JAEYYZ010000021.1 GCA_023428185.1 Actinomycetes bacterium | reverse complement strand
CTTGAGCGACTGTGGAAGGACTGCCCGGTAGTGAAGCTGCCGGAAGGTCTGTGAGCAGGCTCTTTCTGGTCCGGCATGGCCAGACCGACTGGAACGTGGCGGGGCGGCTTCAAGGGACATCGGATGTTCCTTTGAATGCGTACGGTGCCGTTCAGGCCGCCGCTACAGCCCAATCACTCGCCGATGCCTCGCTTGAGTCGCCTACGGTGGTCACCTCGCCGCTGAGCAGGGCACGGGCCACCGCTGAAGCCATCGCGACTGCGCTGGGGTGCGATCTCCATGTAGATGCGCGCCTCACGGAACGCGCGTACGGCGTGTGGGAGGGCCTTGTGGAGGCCGAGAGGCGCGAGGCGTACCCCGAGGCGCACGAGGTGTGGAAGGCGCGCGGAGAGCCCGTGATCGAAGGCTATGAACGTCATGCGCAGGTCGCTGCCCGCATGCACGCCGCGATTGGCGAATGGCTGGAGCGGGCGCCAGGCGACCTCATCATGGTCACGCATGGCAGTTCAGGGCGGATGGCGATCCTTGACTTATTGGGACTGCCCACGGGTGGCCATGCCATTGGGAACCTTGAGAACGCCGCGTGGTCTCGCCTCCGCCGCACCTCACAAGGGGAGTGGTCGCTGGAGCGTCACGACGTGGGCGCGGATTAGCAAGCAAGCCTGAGTGTGGGCTAGTATCAAATCCGCTCTGATGAGTAATCAGGGGCTGTGGCGCAGCTGGTAGCGCACCTGCATGGCATGCAGGGGGTCAGGGGTTCGAGTCCCCTCAGCTCCACCAAGCGAGGAGGACCCGTTGTGGGTCCTCCTTTGTGTTTTCGAGGGCTGGATCACAAGCGCACGCGGGAGTCGATAGCCTGGCTGTGTGACCATCAAACTTGAGAACGTGGCGATAGTTGTGCCCGACCTTGACGCCGCGATCGCATTCTTCACGGAACTTGGCCTCGAGATGATCGCAAGCGATGAGGTGAGTGGTCCATGGGCCGATGTCGCCGTGGGGCTTGATGGCAACCACGTGAAGCTCGCCATGTTGCGCACGCCAGGGGGCGAGGGAACTCTTGAGGTGATGGAGTACCTCAACCCTGCAGCAATCGACGTGGGTCCTACTCAACCTCATCAACTTGGCATGCACCGGGTGGCGTTTTCTGTAGATGACATCGACCAGGCGCTCGCGATCGCGGCGCGCCACGGGTACCTGCCGTTGCGCGGGGTAGCCAACTACGCGGACGTGTACAAACTCACCTACGTGCGCGGTGAGAACGGGATCATCGTGATGCTCGCGCAGGATCTGACGAAGACCTCTCCTGGCCCCCACGAGTTGCCGTGAGTTCACTTGAGTTTGTTCAGTCCGCCGATGCCCCGCTCGTGGATAGCGGCCACCCTCCCAAGGCTGTGGTGGTCTTGTTGCACGGGTACGGTTCGCACGAGCATGACCTGGCGGGCCTGGCGCCCTACGTGCCCGCGGGCACTCCATGGGTCTCCGTGCGTGCACCCCAGCGCCACCCCTACACGGGTTACGCGTGGTACCCGCTGGATGGCGACAAGTTTGCGCCCGTTCCTGAGGTGGAGGAGGCGACTCGGTCCCTGTGGGAGTGGATTGACGCCACCATCACGCCTGAGGCGTCCCTCATCCCGGTGGGCTTCTCCCAGGGCGGGTTCATGGCTAGCCAGTTGCTTCGCACGCGGCCCGAGCGCGTCCCGGCAGCCGCTCTGCTCGCTGGCTACGTCCACGACCACCCGCAAGCGGGGGATGACACACTCGTGAAGACAAGGCCCCGCGTGTTTTGGGGCAAAGGAACTCAAGACTTTGTGGTGCCTGAACGGGCGATTGCCCATGCATCGGCCTGGTTGCCGCAACACACCACGCTGTCATTCCACGAGTACCCGGGGATGGGTCACTCGGTGAACGAAGAGGAGCTGCACCACTTGCGCCAATTCCTCACGGAAGTCACGCCCGCAAACGGCTAGCCGTTTCCCTTCAACACGCGCCACACCCACACGGCGGCCTCGTCCACTGGGGGAAGCGGGTCGCGTGAGATCCATGCCGCCACTACACCCATGGAGGCACCGGCGATCCCAGCGGCGGCCACATCCAATGGCATTCCCCCAAAGGGCTGCTCGGGCGACTGGCGAAGAGACTCTGTGATGATGCTGTTCATCCGCGCATTGAGCCTGGACATCACCACGGCGGACCAGTGGTCGCCTAACAAGCGGCGGTAGATGTCCACGTGTTCTTTCACGTGCTCGAGGTAGGCGTACAGGTCAGCCGGAATCACGTCCGGGTCACCAGGTGCGGTAGGTGGGTGATTGACCGCCACCAGGTTGAGCTCCGCATCCAAAGCGTCGGCCAGCAGAGTCTCTTTGTCCGCGTAGTGCTGGTAGAACGTGCTGCGGTTAACTCCGGCGGCGTCCGTGAGCGCACCTACGGTAGCGGCATCGAGCCCTTGCTCCCGGGCCAGCTTCAGCATGGCGTGCTGAAGGCTAGCGCGCGTCCTTGCGACTCGAGGATCCATAGGGAGATTGTGGCAGGAACAACCAGGGACTTTCGAGCGTTTTCCACAGGTATCGCGTTATCAACACCTGTTGGATAGACTGACGTGCGGCCCGACGGAGCGCCACGTTTCAGCAGTTCAACGCTCCATTAAAGGATTACAGTGGCCGGTCTTCTCTACCGTCTTGGTCGCGCCAGCGCGCAGCGCGCCTGGCTCGTTGTGGCCGCATGGCTCGTCATCCTCGGTGCCGCTGCGGGTGCTTTTCTTGCTTTCGGGGGAACCCTCGCATCCTCGTTCTCCATCCCCGGCACCGAGACAGAGCGCGTCACCCAATCCTTAGCTCAAGACTTGCCCCAACTCACGGGCTCCTCCGGGACCGTGGTGTTTGTCACGGAAGACGGCGCACCGTTCACGGGCCAACAGCGCGCGGAGATAGGCGTGGTCTTGGACCGCATCGTGCGTCTTGAGGGTGTCACAGGCGTCACCAACCCCTTCCGTACGGAGGCCGAACGCGCCCAACGCGAGCAAGAACTCACCGACGGTGCAACCCAGCTTGCTGACGGCGCGGCGCAATTGGACGCGGCCCGTGAGCAACTCGTCGCCGGTCAAGAGCAGCTAGACGATGCCATTGCACTGGCGCGCAGCACCGGCACCTACGCCTTTGTGGCGGACCGCTTTGAGGAGCAACAGGCGCAAATCACGGAGGGCCTGGCCCAAGTGGCGCAGAGCCGCGGCGAACTACTTGAGCAGTCTCAAACGCTCGCCGATGCCACGCGCCTCATGGAGTTCTCCCAATCACTGAGGCTCATCTCGGCTGACGAAAACGCGGCGGTAGGGATGGTCGCCTTTGAGGAAGGCGCATTGACGCTACCTCCCGAGGTGAAGAAAGCAGTGGCGACTGCGCTAGACGAGGCGATCATCGGCGGCGTGCGCGTGGGCTACTCCTCCACCATCGGCGAGCAAGTAGACGGACTCCTCGGCATAGGGGAGGTAGTAGGTCTCGCCATGGCGGCCATCGTGCTACTTGTGATGATGCGCGCCGCACTGCCGGCCGTGACCCCGCTCATCACGTCTGTAGTGGGAGTAGGCGTGGGTGTAGCCGGCTCCCTTGCCCTCTCAGGCGTGGTGGACATGGCTTCCGTGACACCCGTGCTCGGCGTGATGCTGGGCCTTGCCGTGGGCATCGACTATTCGTTGTTCATCCTCAATCGCCACCGCACCCAAGTGCTGGCAGGGGCGGACATGCACGAGTCCATCGGCATTGCCAACGGCACCTCGGGAAACGCCGTGGTGTTCGCCGGATCCACAGTGGTGGTTGCCCTGGTGGCGCTCGGAGTCACCGGGATTCCCTTCCTCACGGTAATGGGCGTGGTGGCGGCGGCGTGTGTGGTCATCGCGGTGGCGGTGTCCGTGACGCTCATGCCGGCACTTATGGCTCTCCTCGGTGATCGTGTGGTGCCCAAGCGCGGGCGTGCGCGCGCTACGGCGCGTCCCACGTCAGCGTCGCCCATCAAGCCCCTGCGTACCCGCTCTGCGGTAGCCATGGGCATCGGCGGCACACTGGTGTTGCTCGCCATCGCCGTGCCTGCGCTGTCCATGCGCCTCGCGTTGCCTGACGGCTCCGCCGAGGAACCGGACTCTCCCCAGTACTTGACCTATGACGTACTCCGTGAAGACTTTGGGCCAGGCATCAACGGCCCACTCTTGGTAGTGGCACGCATGCCCCAAGCCGTGGCAGAGGAAGACACCGTCGCGACCCAGGCACAACTGTCTTACACGCTCTACTCCCAGCCCGATGTCGTGGCGGTGGCTCCCGTCGCAACCTCCCCTGACGGCACCATGTTCGCGTTCCAAGTGATTCCGGTGGACGGGCCCTCAAGTGAATCCACCGAGAACTTGGTGCGGAGCCTGCGCGAACTCTCGCCGCTCAGCGACGGCGTAGAACTGGGCGTGGCTGGCCAAGCGAGCGGAAGCATCGACATTTCCGCCAAACTCGCCGATGCCTTGCCCGTCTATCTCGCGGTAGTGGTGGGCTTGTCCATGCTCATCTTGGTGCTGGTGTTCCGCTCACTCTTGGTGCCCGTAGTGGCGACCGGAGGCTTTGTGCTCTCACTTTTTGCGGCGCTAGGCGCGGTGACGGCCGTGTACCAGTGGGGTTGGCTTTCCAGCCTCTTTGGAGTCCACTCTCCAGGGCCCATCTTGAGCTTTGCGCCCATTCTGATCATGGGCGTGCTGTTTGGCTTGGCCATGGACTACCAGCTGTTCCTGGTGTCCGGCATGCGGGAGGCATACATGCACGGACTCAGTGCCAGGGAAGCCGTGGTGGCGGGGGTGCGTCACGGCCGCGCCGTGGTGACCGCAGCCGCGATCATCATGGTCTCCGTGTTCGGCGGCTTTGTCTTCTCGCACCTTGGCATGGTGCGCCCGCTGGGCTTTGGCCTGGCGATCGGCGTGTTGTTCGATGCCTTTGTGGTGCGCATGGTGCTGGTGCCCTCCGCCATGCACTTGCTGGGCGACGCCGCCTGGTGGCTACCGCGCTGGCTGGACAGGCTGCTACCCAACGTGGACGTCGAGGGCTCCGCGTTGGAACGCTCGCACCCACTTCACTCCACAAGCGAGCGGCAACTCATCACGGCTTAAGGCAAGCGAGGCGGGGGAGCGCTACCGCCAGTAGCAAGCCGCATCATGTCGCTGGAGACATCAATGTCCAGCTCTGTACCACCCGCAGAGCCGTACGAATGCTGGTACTTCTTCCAGGCATCGGCCCGCACCGCGTCTTTGAAGCCGGACTCCATGAGGGTGATGAGTTCAAACGCGGCACGGTCAATGCGTTCGCTCAACGCGGTGTCGTTCCAGTCCTCCGTGGCGGCAAAAATGCTGGTGGGCACGGGGAGGGTGCGGAGGTAGGCGAACAGCGCGCGCATTTCTTGGTCCACCACCAGCGCGTGCCGGGCGGTTCCAGCCGTGGCAGCGAGAATGACGGGCGTGCCAATAAGCAGGTCGTTGTCCAGCACTTGCAGCACCGACGTAAACAGGCCCGATGCCCCGGCCTTGTACACGGGAGCGGCAGCCACAATGGCATCGGCGGTACGGAGCGCCTCAGCCGCCGCAGTGATCTTGGGGCCAAGCAGCTGGCTGGACAGGGCTGCGGGCAGTTCAGGCAAGAGTTCGCGCATGTCGATGGCGCGGATCGCCACCGAATGCCCGCGCTCGCTGCCGTAAGTGACCACTCGTTGCGCTGCACGGTCCGCGAGCAGGCGTGTGGAGGACGGGTCAGACACCCCCGCGTTGAGCACCACTATGGTGAAAGTCGAGCTGGTCATGAGGTCTCCTTGGAGTACACCTTGCGTGTGAGTTCCGTCAGTTGTTGCATCTCCTCAGGCGTGAGTGAAGCACTGAGCGCTTGAGCGATGTCCGTCGCGTGAACGCGGCCAATGCCGCGCTGGACGTGCCGGCCTTGCTCGGTGAGAGAGAGCCGAATGGCGCGACGGTCACTGGAATCCGTGCATCGTTCCACCAACCCTCGTTCCACCAGACGGTCCACGAGCCGTGACAGCGCGGGCTGGCTGAGGAGCACGTGGTCCGCGAGGTCTGCGAGGCGTTGAGGCGACTCGCATTTGGACAACGTGTAGAGCACGTCGTACTCGCGCATGGAGACCTCGTTCCACAGGTCTTGATCCGCGAACCGGCGCATCATCACCGCGTGGGCGGTCATGAGCGACTCCCACGCTTCGCTTGCCATGCGCGTACTCACGTGAGTGACGGGTAGCTGGCCCGGGCGTCGGCGTCGGAGTCCTGGTACGGCGACCCGCCCGTGACGTTGTCGCCACGGTTGGCGTTGGGCCGGGGTTGGCGCGGCTCAGCGTCGCCGTACTTGGCCTTGACCAGGCTGGCGTGGGTAGGTGCGTCAGGGGTGCTGGGGTCCTTGCGTGCGGCGAGCTCCTTGCGTAGCACGGGCACCACTTCGCCACCGAGTAGCTCCAACTGGTCCAAGACCATTCCCAAAGGCAAGCCAGAGTGGTCGGCGAGGAACAATTGGCGCTGGTAATCGCCAAAGTACTCCCGGAAGGTGAGCGTCTTGTCGATCACCTCTTGAGGCGAGCCCACACTGAGCGGGGTCATCTCAGAGAACTCCTCCAACGAAGGGCCGTGACCGTATACGGGGGCTTCGTTGAAGTAGGGGCGGAATTGCTTGACCGCGTCCTGGGAGTTCTTGGCAATGAACGCGTGACCACCAAGGCCCACGATCGCCTGATTGGCGGTGCCGTGACCGTAGTGCTCAAAGCGCTTGCGGTAGAAGTCAATGAGCCGCTTGTAGTGCTCCTTGGGCCAGAAGATGTTGTTGGCAAAGTAGCCGTTGCCGTAGAACGCGGCTTGCTCCGCGATCTCGGGCGTGCGGATGGAACCGTGCCACACAAAAGGCGGCACATCATCGAGCGGGCGGGGAGTGGACGTGAAGCCCTGGAGCGGAGTGCGGAACTGGCCTTCCCAGTCCACCACGTCTTCGCGCCACAAGCGGTGCAACAGGTTGTAGTTCTCGAGCGCCAGCGCTAGACCTTGGCGAATGTCTTGACCAAACCACGGGTACACGGGTGCAGTGTTGCCGCGCCCCAACATGAGGTCCATGCGCCCCTTGGTGAGGTGTTGCAGCATGGCGTACTCCTCGGCGAGGCGCACAGGATCGTTGGTGGTGATGAGTGTGGTCGAGGTGGAAAGCACCAGTCGTTCAGTAAGCGCGCCAATGTGCGCCAACAGCGTGGTGGGCGACGACGAGAAGAACGGCGGGTTGTGGTGCTCGCCAATGGCGAAGACGTCTAGCCCCACCTCCTCGGCTTTGACCGCGATCTTGGTGATCGCGTCTATTCGCTCGGCCTCAGACGGCGTGTAGCCGGAAATCGGGTCGCGAGTGATGTCGCTCACGGACATGACGCCAAACTGCATGATGTTCTCCTCTAGCGCTAATTATATGCGTTTGCATATATAACGCGGGGGAGCCGAGGCTATTCCCGGGATTTTCCAGCCGATGCCGATGCGTGGGCCGACTGCCGCCGCGGCGTGAGCCACGTGGCGAGCACCATGATGGCCACGCCCGCGAAGACCACCACGAGCAGGCCCACGCGCAAACTTAAAGCGTCGCCAAGCGCACCCACAAGGGGCGGAGCTATCAGGAATCCCACACGCAACAACCAACTCGCCAAAGTCAATGCGGTAGTGGGCTTGAAGCCAGGCAACTCGTCGGCGGCATGCATCGCTACCGGCACGGTGGTGGCGGCGCCAAGGCCTGCAAGCGCGAAGCCTGCAATGACCATGGGGATGCTCGGGAACAGCAGGGCCATACCCATACCCACCGCAGTGATGAGACCCCCCGTGCGGACCACTGCACGCTGGCCAAAGCGATCGATGAGTCTGTCTCCTGTGACCCGCCCAATGAAGTGGAACGCCATGAGAGCCACAAAGC
>JAEYYZ010000020.1 GCA_023428185.1 Actinomycetes bacterium | reverse complement strand
AGGATGTGAAGCGACTTGCCAATGCTCCGTGCAAGTTCGGGCAGTTTGGGTGCGCCAAAGAGCAACAAAACCACGACCAACAGCACAACAATGTGCCAGCCTCTCAGCGCTCCCATGATGCTGCTCCCACGGTGTGACTCCTCAATTGCGACGGGTGGTGGTGTGCCGTCATTCTATGCCTGCGCGGCTAAGACCGCCTGCGCCCGCTCCCGCAATGCGTCACGTAGCGCCTGCGGAGCCACGCTTCGCACATAGGGGGCCACCGTCATGAGGCGCCCGGCCACATACTGCGGGTCCGCGACGCCAAACCGAGCCTCGACATCGTCGCCCACGGGGACGATGCTCACACCCGGCAGGTCTTCAAGCGCCCACCGGGCTCCTCGCGCGACCACCACGGTGGCCTCAAAGACAGGCTCCAAACTGAAACCCACGGCGTCCGAGGGCGGCTCTTCGATGGTCTCGGACTCTAGAGTGACCTCGCCGATGCGGTCCATCCTGAGAGTGCGGTAACCCTGAGCCCTACGGCAATAGCACTCCAGGTATGCCACGTCTGCGATGGACACAATCCTGTGCGGCTCTACGGTGCGCGTGGTGCGGCGATCATGCGCATCCACGTACTCCAACGTGGCGCACACCCCAGCGGCCATCGCTTTGTGGAGCGCGTCCACCACCTCCGGGCGAACGCGGTGGGCGTCCACCGTGGCGAGTGAGGCGCCGCCCAACGACTGTTGCAGTTTGGCGTATGCACTATGCACCGCCGCGGGGGCGGCACCGGACGTAATGAACGATGCCAAGGCCCCCAAGAGCGCAACTGCCTCGCGCGCACTCAACCGCACTTGAGCGACTCCTTGGCCAGCGGTGAGGCGTGCCACTCCCTGCTCAAACAGGTCTGCGTCAAAGTCGATGAGATCGTCCGGCATGTAGCCGGGTAAGCCAGAAACCCATAACGTGGCGACGTCTCGCTTGATCTGCTCTTGGCTCACACCGAACTGTGATGCCAAGTCCTCGAATGACGTGTCACCGTTTGTCTCGAGGTAACTCACGATGCCCAGCATGCGGGTCACTCGAGGTACGGCACGCTCAGCCATGGGCCACCTCCAGCGCGGCCACCGCATGGTCCTTGACCATCCGCGCGATCTCTGCGGGCTCCACAGCGCGCGCGTTGCCACCCAAGCGCAACACTTCGTCGCGAAGCGCATCGGCGTACCTGTACGGCACTGAGTAGACGTCCCACCCGTCTTCGGAACCCATGTACTCGCCTCGCTCCCGCAGGCTGTGACCCGATTCAGGCTTGAGTGCCACTACAGCTACCGAAGCGGGGCCGTCCCCCTCCCCTGCCCCATGGTCGACCACCTCTGGGATCTCGTACGCATTCTCAGGTCCAACGGGCTGCACCGCCCCCACTACACGGCTGAGCCTGAATGTCCGTTGGGCTTGACGATCGTGATCAAAGCCAATGAGGTATTGGGCTCCGCTCCTCAACACGATGAGCCAGGGATCAACTGTACGAACAGAGGTTCCCGAGGCCACGGGTGAGTATTCGAAAGTCACGGCTTGCCTGCGATGGCACGCTTCCGCGATGGTCACAATCGCTTCACTCGATGCCGCCGACCGTGCAGCAAGGGGCAGTTCGAACTGCGGTACCGGGCCAGCTCCGGAGGCCACTTTGGTGATGGCCTGGCGGGCATCGGCGCCCACTGAGGCATCCGACCAGAACTCGGCAGCCAATGCGAGCACCGCACGCTCCGCCGGCTCTAGATCGATGGGTTTCATCGCGGCGTTTGACGGGTCGATGCGGTAGCCAATTTCGTCACCGTGGGCCGGGTCCACCACGGTTTGCAGGGGAATTCCCATGCGCCTCAAATCGTCCTTATCCCGTTCAAACATGCGCTCAAAGGCTGCCTCTTTGCGCGCAAACTCTGCGGGCGGCAGCGACGTGTCTGCCGGTTCGTAGCCAGCCACCGAGGCACGGATCTGGGCGCGAGTCATACGCACCCGTGCGTGTGTGAGGGCGATGATCAGGTTGAGCAGGCGCTCGGCCGGATCGATCGCCACTTAGATCCTGACCGCGAGCAACTCGGTGGTGAGAATGGCTCTGGCGCCTACCGCGTAGAGATCGTCCATGACATGGTTCATCTCAGAACGAGGCACCATGACTCTCACTGCGTGCCAATCCGAGCCGTGCAGCGGAGTCACTGTGGGCGCCTCGAATCCAGGAGTCACCGCTATGGCCGCCTCAAGGTGATCGTTGGGCACGTCGTAGTCCATCAGCACGTATTGGCGCGCCATCAGGACTCCCCGCAAACGCGCAGCGAGCACTGCGGTCACTGATTCGGGAACGTCATTGGCACGGATCAGGATGGCCTCAGACTTGAGAATAGGATCGCCAAAGATCTCCAGCCCGGCCGCACGCAACGTGGAACCCGTGGAGACCACGTCAGCCACGGCATCGGCCACGCCAAGGCGCACGGAAGACTCCACCGCGCCGTCAAGCTGGACAACGTGCGCCTCCACTCCAAAAGAGCGCAAGTGGTTGTCGACTAGGCGCGGGTAGCTCGTGGCCACGCGCTTGCCGTGCAAACCCTCCACTGTGGAGATTTCACCCGCGGGGGCTGCGTAGCGGAACGTCGAGGCTCCAAAGCCCAACTCCAACTGTTCAGTGGCATCGGCGCCGGAATCCAGCAACAAGTCACGGCCCGTAACGCCCGCTTGCACGGTGCCAGAACCCACGTAGACGGCTACGTCACGTGGCCGGAGAAAGAAGAACTCGACGTCGTTGCGCGTATCCACGAACACCAGTTCGCGAGGGTCGCGACGTTGCTTGTAGCCCGCCTCTTGGAGCAACTGGATAGCAGGTTCTGACAACGAGCCCTTATTGGGCACGGCAATGCGCAGCATGATTTCCCTACAAATAACGGCCGATGTCGGCCAACGTCAGGCCCTTAGCG
>JAEYYZ010000180.1 GCA_023428185.1 Actinomycetes bacterium | reverse complement strand
TTGCCGTTGGCATTGCCCCCTACCGGGAACTGCGCCGCGATGATGGGCGGGAATACCTCCGTGTCACCACTGAGTGTGGGAACCGAGGGGTCGCCTAGTGGCGCACTCGTCCTCGTATCACTACTCACTCAGGCCTCCGCAGACAATCACTTCGGTCGTTCGGTTCCAACGGTCGCCCCCATGGAAACGCTCCATAGTAACCATTTCGTTACGTTCGAGGCCAGCGACGTAAGTCCCAGCACTACACATTTGGGACATTTCGTACAAACCTCGAGAGCACCACGGTAAATCTTGTGGATGCTCCACAATGGGGGGCAGGGGGCTTACCACCACCATGGGCGACATGGGCGTGCCCTGTCAAGCCTCCCTGGCGATGGAATCACGCACTTCGCCAACGAGCTCTTCGATGATGTCCTCCAGGAAGACCACACCCACCGGTCGCGCTCCCTCGTGAACTAAGGCCACATGGGATCCGGTGGACCGCATCAGAGCAAGGACCGACTCCACCTCAGCGCCTGCGTCCACCTTGGCGATGTCGCGCACACGCCACGCAGGCATGGGTTCTTCTCTCTCGCCGGGACGCACAAACAACGCATCCTTAATATGCAAATAGCCCACCACGGATTCGCCCCTCAAGGCAGGGAACCGGGAAAAGCCCGTCTTGGCCGCCACCTCTTCCAGGCCTTCAGCTGAAACGTCATGCTCCACTGTGACCAAGTGAGCCAGTTCCACCATGACATCGCGAGCGGCCTTGTCGGAGAACTCGATAGCGCCCGTGAGCAGGCCCGCAGCGTCTTGAAGCGTGCCCTCTTCAGAAGACCGTTCCACTATGAGGTGGACCTCGTCCGCAGTGAACGCAGACGTGACTTCATCCCTGGGTTCTACGCCGAACATCCGCAAAATCATGTTGGCAACCCAGTTGAGGGCGCCGATGACGGGGCGCGCCACTCGCGCGACAACCACCAGGGGCGGACCAAAGACCAACGCCGCAGCATCCGGGCTGGAGACCGCAGCATTCTTTGGCACCATCTCCCCCACCACCACGTGCAGTCCCACCACGATGATCAAAGCGACGATGACAGCGACCACGTGAGCCGCGCCCACAGGCAGACCCCACTCGTGGAAAGGCCCTTCAAGCGCGTGAGCGATAGCAGGCTCCGCCACCACGCCGAGGGAAACCGAGCATACGGTGATGCCCAATTGGGCCGTGGCGAGCATGAGCGAGACATTCTCCATAGCCCACAACACCGTCTTGGCCGCGCGAGACCCCGCTTCCGCACGGGGCTCGATTGACGACCTGCGGGCGGAAATCACAGCGAACTCCGCACCCACAAAGAATGCATTCACCAACAGCAAGCCTGCTATTCCCAGGATGAGTCCCACGCTCATTGCTCCACCTCCGGAGCAACGGTTTCCACACGGACTCGGTCGATACGCCTTCCGTCCATGCGTTCAACCGTGATGGCGACGTGGTCCTCCAAGACCGTGTCGCCTACCTGGGCAACACGGCCCAAGCGCGCCATGACGAATCCACCCACCGTGTCGTAAGACGGGGATTCTGGAATAGCGATCTGGGTGATCTCAAGGATCTCGTCTGGTCGCAAGAGGCCTGGCAGGATCCACGCCCCACCGGCCGTCCTAAAGGTGGACGCGCGGCGGCGATCGTGTTCGTCGGCCACGTCACCCACGAGTTCTTCCACGACGTCTTCCAGCGTCACCAAGCCCGCAGTGCCGCCGTACTCGTCCACCACGATGGCGCACTGGTAACCCAGGTCTCGCAGCTCCAGCAGCAGTGGCCGCATCTGCATCGTCTCTGGAATGCGCGGCGCATCCACCATGAGTTTGTGCACGGGCGTCACGTCCCGCTCAAGGACCGGCACAGCAATCACTTGACGTAAGTGGACCAAGCCCACCACGTCATCGGGCCCATCCCCTAGCACCGGAAAACGGGAGTGCCCGGTGCCGCGGGCGAGCGCCAAGACGTCGGCAGCCGTGGCATCTACCGAGACCGTCGCCATGCGGGTGCGATCCGTCATGACGTCAATGGCGGTGAGGTCATCCAGGTCGATGGTGTTCTTGAGCAACAAGGCCGTGGAAGGGGCAAGCGTGCCAGCCTCGGCCGAGCGCCGTACCAGCGCAGCCAACTCTTGACGGGACCGACCGCCGGCGAGTTCCTCACGCGCCTCGATGCCCATCAGGCGCAAGATCGCGTTGGCCGCTCCATTGAGAGCCGAGATGAGGGGCCTGAGCAACGCAGTGAACCCCAACATGAAGGGTGTCACCGCTCTGGCCGTGCCCATGGGATTGGCAATGGCAGCGTTCTTGGGGACGAGTTCGCCAATGATCATGGAGAAGGAGTTCACCAGCACGAGTGACAGCACTCCGGCCGCCGTCCCCACCATGGCTCGGCTCAATGGGCTGGTTTCGAGCGGGATACGCAACAACTCGGTGAGGGCCGGTTGAGCGGTGAAGCCCAACAAGACCGTGGTGAGCGTGATTCCCAATTGGGCACCCGAGAGTTGGGTCGAGAGCGTCTTCACACCGCGTCGAATGCGCTTGCCCCCGGGCGCGTTCTCGTCGACATGAGAGGGGTCAATCGCAACGAGCGAGAACTCGGCCGCGACAAAGAGTGCCGTGCCCACCGTGAGGATGACTCCAAGCCCCACCAATAACCACAGGTCTAGCAAGGCCAACGCCTATCGCTGTCCATAGTGGCGCCAGTGTATCTCCCGCGCTGGTAGCGTCGAATATCGAGCGACAGGGAGAATCCGTGAGCCAGGGAATTGCCATAGAAGTCAATGACCTCACCAAACGCTTTGGCGCGGTCACTGCCGTAGACGGGCTGAGTTTCGTTGCCCAACCGGGACGTGTCACGGGGTTTCTAGGGCCCAACGGGGCAGGTAAGTCCACCACGCTACGCGCTCTTGTGGGTTTGGTGAGGCCGACCGCTGGCTCAACCTCCATCGGCAACGCGCCCTACACGAGCCTGCACCAACCCGGCCGTACCGTTGGTGTACATCTTGAGGCCGCTTTTCACCCCGGACGTACCGGCCGGGACCACTTGCGCACCTTCGCACCACTCGTCGGCGCGGACGATGCCCGCTGCGACTCCGTACTCGCCGCAGTGGGGCTCACGGACGCGGCCAATCGACGTGTGGGCGGGTATTCCTTAGGTATGCGGCAGCGCTTGGGGCTGGCTACGGCCCTCCTCGGTGACCCGCAGGTGTTGGTGCTTGATGAATCCGCGAATGGGCTGGATCCAGCGGGCATCAAGTGGTTGCGCGAGTTCTTGCGTGATTTCGCTGGAAGGGGCGGGACAGTGTTACTGAGTTCGCACTTGCTGACTGAGGTTCAGCAAACGGTGGACGACGTGGTCATCATCGCGGGCGGCACCTTACGCCATCAGTCTACTTTGACCGAGTTGAGCGGAATGGTTCATTCGGCTGTCACACTCCGAAGCCCCAACGAGGCAGGGCTCAAGGACTTTGTGAGAACGCGTTTCAGCAAACAAGGTTCCATCCCCGCACCTACCGAGGCCGTGATCCTGGGCGCAAGCAAAGCGGATGTAGGCGCCGCTGCGTTCGCGGACGGGCTTGAGGTCCATGAACTCTCGGCAGCCGGGGAATCCTTGGAAGACGTCTTCTTGCGTCTCACCGCCACGGAGGTGCCGGCATGATCGCTTCCATCACCTCTGAGTGGCGCAAGACGCTGAGCACCCGTATGTGGTGGCTCTTGCTCCTCATGGAAGTTGTCCTAGTGGCGTTCTTTGCGGCATCCATCGGCTTTGCCTTCGCGTTCAGCGACCAAGGACAGACGGATATGGCGGGCAACCCCATGGTCGTGGATCCCGCCCAACTGGCGATCATGGTTTACACCATCGGAGTCTCGTTTGGCTATGTCTTTCCCGTGGTACTGGGGGCGCTCGCGGTGACAGCTGAAGTACGACATTCCACGCTTGACACCACGGTTGTGCTGCAGCCTCAACGGGGACGAGTCATCGTCGCCAAGTTCGTAGCGATGTTGCCTTTTGCGGCCGCCTTTGCAGTGGCGGCCATCGCCACAGGGGTCGGGGTGGGTGCCCTCGCTCTCGGTATCGCAGGTGAACCGCTCATGATGGATGATCCGCAGGTGTGGCGAGCGCTCGGGATGGGTGTAGTCGCTCTAGCGACATGGGCGCTCGTGGGCGTGGGCTTTGGAACCGCGGTGACCAACCAAGTGGCGGTCATTGTGGTGCTCTTGGCTTTCACTCAGTTCGTGGAGCCAGTGCTGAGGCTTGCGTTTGGGTTTGCAGAAGGCCTCCAGCCCATAGGGAAGTTCTTCCCAGGCGCTGCGGGCGAGGCGATGGTGGGGTCAAGTTTCTACGCCGCTGCAGGCGCCGGTCAGATTCTCGCTCCGTGGGCCGGATTCGCGGTGCTGCTCGGCTACGGAATTGTGGCAGCGGTGATTGGTTGGCTGACCACATTCCGCAGAGACCTCACCTGACCCAAGCTCCCGTGGGTGTGCGCAAGGCGAACTTTGGGTGTGGCGCAGATAACAGTTAGGCAAAACAGGGGCACAAGCCTTCGCTTTGGAGCGTTTACCCTGGAGCATTGACTTAGTAGTACTCGTATTCACCTTCTTGCGCTAAGAAAGCGAGCGTCCACGTTGTCCACCGACGCCAACGCGCCAGGCCCTGACCGCGTGACGGTTGAAGTCGCCCCCGACGCTCCGTCCGTAGCGTCGTTGGTATTAGGGGGCTCAAGCCGCTCCGATGCCGTGACCGCATCCACCCCCGCCGAACCCGCACCCACCCCTGCCGCGCCTGCCGCGCCTGCCACGCCGGCCCCGGCCGAGCCTGCAGCGACCGCCGATGCCGTGACCGCTCCCGCCGAGCCTGCACCTGCACCTACACCTGCAGCTGCCGCAGCAACTCCCGCCGTGGCGCCACCCACGCCACAGGTTGCCACCCCCGAGGCCCCTGCCAAGAGCCAGCTGGACGCGTCGGCCATTGAACTACTTCCCACTCAACCGATTGCTACCGCCGTTGCCCCCAGCGCCGCATACCTGCAGTCGCCGGAGTATCAAGAGGCGCTCCACACCGATGTGCGCTCCGGCGTGGAGCGTTTGCGCGGTCCTGCGGCCCGCGTGGTTGCCAACATGGAGTCCAGCCTCGAAGTACCGACGGCCACGTCCGTGCGCACCATTCCCGCCAAACTGCTCATGGACAACCGTGTGGTGGCTAACAACCACTTGGCGCGCACGCGCGGCGGCAAGATCAGTTACACCCACATGATCGGTTTTGCGATCGTGGAGGCGCTGGCTGAGTTCCCCGCAATGAACGTCGCGTACACCACTCAAGAGGACAAGCCTGCGCAAGTGACGCCAGAGCACGTCAACTTCGGCCTGGCCATTGACATGGCCAAAGATGATGGTTCCCGCCAGCTCCTCGTGCCGAACATCAAGTCGGCGGACACCATGGACTTTGCCCAGTTCTGGGCTGCGTACGACGCCGTGGTGAAGAAGGCGCGCACGGGCACCCTCCAAGCAGACGACTTCGCGGGCACCACTATCACGCTCACCAACCCCGGCACCTTAGGCACGGTCCACTCCGTGCCGCGCCTCATGCAAGGCCAAGGGGCCATCATCGGCGTCGGTGCTATGGACTACCCCGCCGAATACCAAGGCGCCTCTGACGAAACCATTGCTCGCCTTGGCATCTCCAAAGTCATGACGCTGACGTCTACGTATGACCACCGCGTGATCCAAGGCGCGCAGTCGGGTGAGTTCCTGGGTTTGGTGCACAAGAAACTCTTGGGCCTCGACGGCTTCTATGACCGCGTGTTTGTGGCTTTGCGGGTGCCCTATGAGCCCGTGCGATGGGTTCAAGATGCGACCACGAGCGAGGAGGCTGAGGAGGCCAAGCCCGCCCGCATCGCGGAGCTGATTCACGCTTACCGCTCCCGCGGGCACCTCATGGCGGACGTTGACCCGTTGAGCGCCCGCCCCCGCAAGCACCCTGACCTTGACGTGCAGACTCACGGCCTCACGTTGTGGGACCTGGACCGCGTATACGCCACCGGCGGCTTTGCTGGCCGCGAGCGCTGGAAGATGCGTGACGTCCTTGGCCGGTTGCGAGACGCCTATTGCCGCACCGTAGGCGTGGAGTACATGCACTTGGCGGACAGGGCGCAACGTGCGTGGCTTCAAGAGCGACTAGAAGCCGGGTACACCAAGCCCACACGTGAGGAGCACTTGCGGGTTCTGCGCAGGCTCAACGCCGCTGAAGCTTTCGAGGCCTTCCTGCAGACCAAATACGTGGGTCAGAAGCGCTTCTCGCTTGAGGGTGGCGAATCTCTCATTCCCCTCCTTGACGCGGTGTTGTCCTCGGCAGCCATTGCGGGGATCCAGGAAGTGTGCGTGGGCATGGCTCACCGCGGCCGCCTCAACGTACTCGCGAACCTCGCGGGCAAGTCGTACAGCCAGATCTTCAGCGAGTTCGATGGCACCGCAGTGCCCGGATCCGTCCAAGGCTCTGGTGACGTCAAGTATCACTTGGGCACGGAAGGCGTGTTCACCGCCGAAACCGGCGAGACCACCCAGGTGTACCTTGCGGCCAACCCCTCGCACCTGGAGGCCGTCAACCCGGTCCTGGAAGGCATCGTCAAGGCAAAACTCGATGCGTTGGGCGCCGACCCCACCACGGACGGCTACCCCGTGCTGCCCGTGCTCATCCACGGTGACGCGGCGTTTGCCGGCCAGGGCATCGTGCAAGAAACCCTCAACCTGTCGCAATTGCGTGGGTACAAAGTGGGCGGCACCGTGCACGTCATCATCAACAACCAAGTGGGCTTCACCACTGGTCCGCAGGATTCGCGTTCCACTCGCTACGCCACCGACATTGCCAAGGGTTTCCAGATCCCCATCTTCCACGTCAACGGCGATGACCCCGAGGCATGTGTGCGCGCTGCTCGCTTGGCCTTTGAGTACCGCGAGGCCTTTGGGCGGGACGTCATCATCGACATGATCTGCTACCGCAGGCGCGGACACAACGAAGGCGACGACCCCTCGATGACCCAGCCCCGCATGTACGACCTCATTGAGGCCAAGCGCTCCGTACGCCACTTGTACACCGAGGCGTTGATTCGCCGCGGGGACATCACCACCGCTGAGGCCGAGCAGGTCTCGCAAGACTACTTGGCGCAACTGGAGCGTGTGTTCCTTGAGACCCGCGAAGGCTTCAAGACTGGTCCTGACACTGAGTCCATCGCTGGCCTGGAGTTGCCCGCCTCGCAATCCTCCGATGCCGGGATGATGGTGGGCTGGAAGACGGCCGTCGATGCGGGCTCGATCGAGCGCATTGGCCGCGCGCACGTGCGCCCTCCCGAGGCGTTCACCGTGCACCCCAAACTGCAGCAACTGCTGGAGCGTCGTGAAGCGATGACCCGCGAAGGCGGCATCGACTGGGGCTTTGGCGAGATCCTCGCATTTGGCACACTGCTGCAAGAGGGCGTACCCGTGCGCATCGCCGGCCAGGACTCCCGCCGAGGTACCTTCGTGCAGCGTCACGCCGTGTTCCACGACCGCAACACTGGTGCCGAGTGGACTCCCCTGCAATACTTGTCCACCGATCAGGCGCGGCTGTCGATCTACGACAGTTCGCTCAGCGAGTATGCCTGCTTGGGCTTTGAGTACGGCTACTCCGTGGAACGGCCCGATGCCCTGGTGCTGTGGGAAGCGCAGTTTGGTGACTTCGTCAACGGCGCGCAAACCATCATCGACGAGTTCATTTCCTCGGCCGAGCAAAAATGGGGCCAGTCGTCGTCCGTAGTGCTGCTCCTCCCCCACGGCTATGAGGGGCAAGGCCCTGACCACTCGTCGGCTCGTGTGGAGCGCTTCCTGCAATTGGCTGCAGAAGACAACATGATCATCGCGATGCCCTCCACCCCGGCGTCGTACTTCCATCTGTTACGCCGCCAGGCATACGATCGCCCCCGCAAGCCCATGGTGGTCTTCACTCCCAAGTCCATGCTGCGACTCAAGGCCGCATCAAGCGCGGTGGATGACTTCACCACGGGCACCTTCAGGGAAGTGGTGGGGGACCCCACTGTTGACCCCGGCCAGGTCACGCGCGTGCTCATGTGTGCAGGCAAGGTCTACTACGACTTGCTCGCGGCACGCGAAAAGGCAGGCGACAACACCACCGCAATCGTGCGCTTTGAGCAGCTGTACCCGTTGCACCCCGAGCGGATCCGTGAGGCTCTCGCACCGTTCGATGGCGCGGAGTTGGTGTGGGTCCAGGAGGAGCCTCTCAACCAGGGTGCGTGGTCGCGCATGTCGCTGTCATTGCCTCAACTCGTGGGCAAGACGGTGGGTGTGGTGTCACGCCCAGCATCGGCCTCACCGGCGTCGGGACTGGCGTCTCGCCACCAGGCAGAGCAGACTGACCTTGTGGCAAGGGCATTCGACAAGTGATCAACGTCTTCTTTGTGGGCGACGAGCTCGTGGCGGGCCACGGCGACCCCAAGGCGTTGGGCTGGACAGGTCGCGTTGCCGCGCGCACGCTACCGCTCAAGTCAGACCTGCGATTCCACACTTTGGCAGTGCCAGGAGAGACCACAGGCGAGATGACTGCCAGGTGGGACGACGAGGCCTTGCGGCGCTTGGGCCCTGCCGGCACCGCGGGGACAACCAACGCCGTCATCTTTGCGATTGGCCGCCACGATCTCGAGCGCGGAGTCTCCCCCACCATGACGCGGCTCAACATCGCAAACGCGCTGGACCGCGCCAAGGCATTGGGTTTCAGGACAATGCTCGCGGGACCGCCACCCGGCCGCCCCAAAGACAACCAGGCAATCGCCGAGCTTGCGGCGCTCTGCGAAGAGGCAGCCAACCGCCGCGCCGTGCCGTACGTCGACATGTATGGACCACTCGCACGCCATGAACAATGGACCGCAGACATGGCAAGCAGCGACGAGGGCCTGCCGTTGCAGGCAGGCTACGGGCTCATGGCATGGCTCGTATTGCACTCCGCCTGGCACGACTGGCTAGGCGTTGACGACTACGAGTGGACTGCCTAGCTCGCTTAACCTGCTCCCGCGCCTAGTGGCTCGTAGCTCGCGTGCCCAGGTTCGTCACTCAGCACCTCGTGGCTCGCCCCTATGCCTGCGCCTCAAGCGCCCAGGTTCGTCACCCAGCACCGCTTTGCAGTCTCATCTGTCACATGGGCCCCAAAATCGCCCATCAGGACTCCTAAAGTGGTGCTCAGTGACGCGACGGTGCCCTAAACGTCCCATCGAGTTCGGCGCGAAGCGCTAGTTCATCGACTGCTGCGAAGAGGGCACGCCTGTCTAGTTGTCGTCAACCACAAGTGGCCGCCCTCGGTGCCCCGGGCCCTAGCCGGCAATCACACCTGCGTTGCGCAAAGTGACCGACAAGTCGTGGGGCCTAGATGCAATGGCAATTGCGTCTTCGTAAGTCACGAGGCCCTGGCTCACCAAGTGGAACAAGTGCTGGTCAAAGGTCTGCATCTTGTAGTACTCGCCCTCGGCAATGAGGTCCAAGATGGGCGGTTGGCTTGGCGGGTCCACAATCGCCTCGGCGGTGCGGCCGTTGTTGATCATGACTTCGGCCACCAGCTGGCGGCCCGTGCCGTCGGCCCTGCGAACCAGTCGTTGGGAGACGATGCCACGCAGCGTTTGCGCCAGGGTGGCACGCACTTGGGACTGTTCGTGGGGCGTGAAGAAGTCCACGATGCGGTTGATGGTGTCTTGGGCATCGACGGTGTGGAGTGTGGCGAGCACCAGGTGGCCGGTCTCAGCGGCTGAAAGCGCGGCGCGTACTGTCTCTATGTCACGCATCTCACCGATGAGGATCACGTCTGGGTCTTGACGCATGGCGCCGCGCAGTGCCGCGGGAAAGTCCAAGGTGTCGGAGCGCACTTCGCGCTGGCTGATGATGGACTTTTTGTCATTGTGGAGCACCTCAATGGGGTCCTCAATGGTGATGATGTTGACTTCGCGGTAGGTGTTGATGAGGTCCACCATGGATGCGAGAGTGGTGGTCTTTCCCGAGCCTGTGGGGCCGGTGACGAGCACCAGGCCGCGCGGCTCCAGCGCCATATCGCCCACAACTTCGGGAATCCCCAATTCGTCAAAGGACTGGGCACCCACGGCCACGCGCCTGAACACCAGGCATTCGGCGCCGCGCGCTACGTAGGCGTTGACACGGAAGCGCCCCACGCCTGCGAGCGAGAATGCGAAGTCCGCCTCGTGGGTGTCACGGAACTGGAGCACCAGTTCCTCAGGGAGCACTTGAGCCACCATGTTACGAGTGTCCTCGGCGCGCAAGGGCGGCACTTGAAGCTTGCGGAGGCGTCCGTCAACACGGATTCGCGGGGCAGAACCCACTTTGCAGTGCAAGTCCGAGCCGCCAGTGGAGGCCAAGGCGTGCAACAACGGAATCACGGACACAGGCTGGTCGCTCACGGTACCTCCATCGGCACACCAGGGGCGTTACTTGACTACGGCCGCTACGCATCCGGCCGTGTGGAAAGACTACGCCTGCGCCCGCTTTTCGCCAGCCCCTCTCTATATGCGACAATCGTTCGTCACGACACCGTGCATTCGTCAATGAGAAGAGGTCTCCCGTGAGCAAGAAGGGCCGCAAGCGCAAGGCACGCGCCAAGTCCGGTGCTAACCACGGCAAGCGCCCCAACGCGTGAGCCACGCCCCACAGGGGGCACACACAAGCCCGCATCGTGTGATGCGGGCTTGTTTTGTTTCTAGGGCCGATGCCGAGGGCGGGCCACCCCACCCGCAGGGAGATTACGCCTCTTCGCGAGCCTGCTGAATGGTGGCCAAGATGCGTTCACGGAGGTCCGTGGGGGCACACTCGCCACCAGCACAGTCAGCCGTAAGCCGCTTGATCTTCTCGTTGATCTTGTGCTCGGCTTCGCACGGGGGGCAGTCCTTGAGGTGCTCGCCGATGCGGCTGAGCTCTTCGTCGGGCAACTCGTGGTCAATGAACTCAAAGAGCTTGTCCAGCGCCTCTTCACATTGCTTCTTGGCCACTAGCCAACCTCCTTGACGTCCACGTGCGCTGAACGGTCGTAAATGCCTCGTTCGGCGGCGTAGTCTCGCAGCTTCTCGCGCAACAGTTTGCGCCCGCGGTGCAAGCGCGACATCACAGTTCCCACGGGTGTTTCCATGATCTCCGCGATCTCTTTGTAAGCAAAGCCTTCCACGTCGCTGAGGTACACCGCCATCCTGAATTCTTCGCTCAGTTCTGCCAAGGCACGCTTCACATCGATGTCGCCCAAGCCGTCCAGGGCTGCTTCTTCTGCCGATGCCAATCCCGAGGATTGATGAGCGGCGGCCGATGCCAGTTGCCAGTCCTCCACCGTGTCCGCATCGGTGCGCTTGGGTTCGCGCTGCTTCTTGCGGTACGTGTTGATGAATGCGTTGGTCTGGATGCGGTAGAGCCACGCCTTGAGGTTGGTGCCGGGGGTGAACTTGTCGATGGCCGCGAAGGCCTTGAGGTAGGTCTCTTGAACCAGGTCCTCGGCGTCGGCAGGGTTGCGCGTCATCCGCAATGCGGCCGCGTACAGCTGGTCCATGTAGGACAGCGCCTCCGCCTCAAACTGGAGGCTGTAATCCGTGTCAGTCATCACCTCGGAGAATACCCGGTCTAGTTCGGCCTTCTCAGCACGGGCATCGTGCGCGGCAATGGCGGGCCGCGGCGGGCAGAGGGTAGAACTCATGGTGGGAGAACAGTGGACCTTGCGCGCCCATTCCCGGGCCGTCTCGCGCTGCTCTGCCATGGCTGGGTCCCGTTTGACGGCGACGAGTAGGCTGGAGGCATGTTCCGCGCACTCGCACGTCCACTGATTGCGTCCTGGTTTGTGTACGACGGCGTCCAAACAGCCATGGACCCGCACGTTCGCACCGCCCAGGCCGAACCGTTGCTGCGGCCGCTGCTCGCGGAGGCTGAACTCGACGTTTCTACCCACACCATCGTTAAGGCACATGCTGTAGCCACGGTCACGGCGGCTGCCATCCTCGCGACCTCCAAGACTCCCCGCACCGCGGGCATGGCCCTCACCGGACTGGCCGCGCTCACCTTTGCCGTGCAACCCCAGTTCTGGCGAATGCCAGAGGGGCCCGCACGTGAGGTTGCCCAAGAAGACTTTGTGAAGAACGTGGCGCTGCTGGGCGCTGTGATGCTTGCGGCATCGGCGGGGCATACACCGGGCCACCAGAAGCGTAAGAAGGCCAAGCGTGCCAAGGCAAAGACCAAAGCCAAGGCCGCCAAGCTCAAGGCAAAGGAGACCGCTGCGGCGCAAGCGAGGGTGGAGCGCAGGTTCTGGTGAGCGATGCTGTGACGGCCGGTTCCGCGCTGAGGCAGGGCACCGGCCCCGGTGAAGTGTGGGATGCACCAGTTGCCACTGGCCCGCTCAATGCGACAGTGGAGGTGCCCGGGTCAAAGTCCCTTACCAACCGCTATTTGGTGCTGGCGGCCCTCGCCGATGCCCCGGTGAGGTTGCGTGGGGCGCTGCGGTCGCGGGATTCAGAACTCATGATGGGCGCTTTGCGCGCGCTGGGGGCAGAGATTGACGATTCCGGCGAGGAATGGGTCATTACGCCCGGCGCTGTGCGCGGCGGTGCCTCCATCGATTGCGGTCTTGCTGGCACCGTGATGCGTTTTGTTCCACCTCTGGTGCTCCTTGCTGGGCTTGCCGGTGATACCCGGCCCGTCACGTTTGATGGCGACGAAGGTGCGCGGGTGCGCCCCATGGGTGCGCTCATTGATGCGTTGCGGGCGCTTGGCGCCACAGTAGACGACGACGGCAG
>JAEYYZ010000053.1 GCA_023428185.1 Actinomycetes bacterium | reverse complement strand
GGTGGGGTGGCCGGGCTCGTAAATGCCCGTGTACACGCATCGTCCCAAGTGCTCCACAAAGGAACCAAAGAGCCGCCGGTCAATAACGCCGATGCGGAAGGCCGGGTGGACGGTGACGGTTGCGGTGGACACAGAACATCCTTCAGTGCGGAGTCAACGAGGTTCAAGAGTCATCGTAGGTGGGTGTGCGTGGTGACATCGCCTATAGTCACCTGGTACTCGCCCGCCCAGCCGGTGACAGTGACGTAGCCCTCTGCGTCCGTGGTGAGCGTGGTGGGGGAGAGCCACCAGTCTTCTTTCACTAGCTTTTTGAGGGCGTGGAAGGCGGGCTTGGGGGTGCCGTCTAGGCGAATGAAACCGGAGGGGGCACCAAGCCAAGCACCTTCGTCGGCGAAGCCCCAATAGGTGATGGACTCCACCGCGGGGTGCGCGACGCACGTGGTGTAGTGACGCACCATCTCGTCGGCCTGGCGCTCTTCACCTTCTGGAGTCGAGGGCCACGATTCGATCTGATAGTCGTTGAGGTCCACGATCTCGGGCGGCATGAGATGACCGGACACCAAAGTGGTCTCCGTCATCTGTACGGGAAGGCCAAAGCGTCCAAAGCGCTGCAGGATGTCTGCGATCTCGTCTTCACCGCGGAACCCTTGGTGCATGTGCGTTTGCACACCAATAGCGTCCAACTGGATTCCCGCAGCGAGGCACTCCTCAATGAGGTGCTCGTATTCCTCGGTGAGAATGAAGTCGTTGAGCACGAGGCGAGCATTCGGATTAGCAGCGCGCGCCGTGTCCACTGCCATACGCACCATCTCCACGCGGCCCTTGACTTGGGCCAGCAGCGTGACGGCGTTCTCCTCGGCCGTGAACCGAGGCAAGATGCACACCTCGTTGATGGCGTCCCACAAGTCAATGACGCCAGCGAAGTCGGTCACGTCGCGCGTGATGCGGGCGCGAATGGTGGCTTCGACCTCTTGGTTATCCATGGCCAACAGCCACTTGGGCGCCAAGGTGTGCCACAGCAAAGGGTGACCCTTCACGGTCACGCCTTGCTCGCGGAACCACCTGGCCGTCGCCATGAGGCGCTCGGTATCGGGGTGCCCCTGGGACTCCTCGAAACCGCGCCAGTAGAACGGCAAGGTAGCAAAGTTGAAGACCTCAAGCCATTGCGACGCGAGGCGCTCGGCAGTGGAGGATGAGGCACCACCAAACACGTTGTCGAGCCCATCAGCGCCGCCGCCCACAAGGCCCACAAAATCAAAGCCGATGTTCCCAAAACCAAAGTCGTGGCTTACCTGTTCGACCGTGACTGATTGGTTGACCGCCGGGGAGCCGTCAGGACGGAGTACTTGAACGCGCGCGGAGATGAACCTATGGTCGGTGTCTGCGGGCATCTTGAATCACGCGACCGTCACGTGAGTGACACGAGGAGAATCTC
This sequence comes from Actinomycetes bacterium, assembly GCA_023428185.1. Classification (GTDB taxonomy): domain Bacteria; phylum Actinomycetota; class Actinomycetes; order Actinomycetales; family Demequinaceae; genus Demequina. The sequence continues at coordinate 5,667 of JAEYYZ010000053.1, read as the reverse complement.
CCGCCACGGTGTGAACGGGGCCTACAAGCTCGACGCGGGTCTCAAGAGCCCGCGACTCGCTGTCACCCACCCACACCTCGATGTCACCAGGCTCAACGACGCGCACCATGTCGCGATTAGAGAACGCCACCCGAGTAGTGGGAACCTTGAACGTCACCACTGCCGATTCGCCCTTGGCGAGGGATACCCGCTGGTAACCCACCAATTGCGCTACCGGGCGGGCTACCGATGCAAGCACGTCACGCGCATATAACTGGACTACGTCTTCGCCGTCACGCTCGCCCGTGTTGGACACGGTCACGGTGACATTGAGGAAACCGTCGGTAGCGGCAGTGGGCTCAGCGACGAGCCCCGAGTAGCCAAACGTGGTGTAACTCAAGCCAAAGCCAAAAGGCCTTACCGGCGTTACTGGGACGTTGGTGACATCGCCGTTGCCACCCAGCTTGGGATGCATGTAGGAGTAAGGCTGTGCGCCAGTGCTGCGGGGCATCGTCACAGGCAAGTGGCCGGACGGGTTGACCCGACCAGAGACGATGCCCGCAATGGCTCCGGCACCTTCCTCACCTGGGAAGAAGGTTTGCAGCACAGCGGCGCAACGGTCCACGGCCCATTGGACCGCGTAGGGACGCCCCGTCATGAGCGCCAACACCACTGGCTTGCCGGTGTCGAGGACTGCCTCGATGAGTTGACGCTGGACCCCGGGCAGTTCGAGCGACTCCACGTCGCAACCTTCACCCACCGTGCCCCGGCCAAAGAGGCCCGCACGGTCACCGGCCACGATGACCGCAACGTCGGCGGCCTTGGCAGCCTCCACGGCGGCTTCAATGCCCGACAGGTCAGGCTCGTCTACGCCGCAACCCTCGGTGTATGTGACAGTGCCGGGGAACTCCGCAGAGAAGGCCTCCCACACAGACGGCGCCTCAAAACCGGCCGGGTACCCGGGCCGCTTGGCGAGTACGTGGTTCACAAAGGAGTAGCACCCAAAGAGTGCAGCAGAACGGTCCGCGTTGGGGCCAATGAGAGCTACGGAACTGCCGCTCGCAAGGGGGAGCGCGCCGTCATTGCTGAGAAGCACCACAGAGCGTTCCGCGATCTCGCGGGCCACGCGCCGGTGCTCCGGGGAGTCCAAATCGATGCTCGATGGAGGCTCGTGGTCAAAGCGGTCGTCAAGCAAGCCCAGCCGCTCCTTCTGCCGCAAGGCACGCTCGACCGCGCGGTCAACAAAGGACTCGGATATGCGTCCGGCGCGCACGGCATCGGCCAATGGCTTGGTATACGCGTCACCCGAGGGAAGTTCGATGTCCACACCGGCTTCGAGGGCCAGTGCGGCGGCTTCGGAAAGGTCCGCGGCAATGTCGTGCAGCACGTGCAAGAACGCCACGCCAAAGTAGTCGGCGACCACCACGCCGTCGAAGCCCCACTGATCGCGCAGCACGCCGGTGAGAAGGCGAGGGTCGCCGGCCACGGGGACGCCATCAATAGCCGCGTAGGAGTGCATCACTGACTCCACGCCACCGTCCTTGACGGCCATCTCAAAGGGGATCAAGTATTCGTCCGCGATCTCGCGCGGGCCGGCGTGCACAGGCGCAAAGTTGCGCCCTGCCTGCGAGCCGGAGTACCCCACAAAGTGCTTGAGCGTGGCGTGCACGCCCGCACCTTGAAGGCCCTTCACAAACGCTGTGCCCACGGTCCCCACCAAGTAGGGATCCTCGCTGATGCACTCATCGACGCGGCCCCAACGGGGGTCACGGATGAGGTCAAGCACGGGCGCCAAGCCCTGGTGGATGCCAAGGGTGCGCATGGAGTCACCTATGGCCGCGGCCATCTGCTCCACAAGTTCCGGAGCGAACGCGGCTCCCCACGCAGTGGGGGTAGGGAATGTCGCTGCCTTCCAGATCGCGAGCCCGGTCAGGCATTCCTCATGCACGAGCGCAGGAATGCCCAACCGGGTGTCACGAACGAGAGTGCGTTGCATCTCCCACAACCACTGGGCACGCTCCACCGGGTCCACGGGGTTGGTGCCGTAGACCCGAGTGATGTGCCCCAAGCCGTGCTCGATCGCGTCTTCGAGGCGCGACGTGCCTGCTTGTTGACCTTGCAAGGGCGCGACAACGTCGCCCGCCTCGTCTTGCCAGAAGCCCACAATTTGAGCGAGCTTCTCTTCTAGGGACATTTGGGCGATGAGCTCGCGCACGCGAGAGCCCTCTCGCACGTCCTCCAAGGTCACGGTGAACGCCTATCCCTTCACGGCGCCGGTGAGTCCATCAACGATGCGCTTTTCGAGCATCAAGAAGAACACGAGGGCAGGAATCATCGACAGAGCCGTGTACGCCATGATCGACGTGGTGGCTGAAGCGTAGCGGCCCTGGAAAACCGTCACACCAAGAGGGAGCGTCATCTGGTTGGCGTCGCTTGTGAGCAGCAGCAACGGAAGCAAGTACGCATTCCAGGAGCCGATGAACGCAAGCACACCCACCGTCACCATTCCGGGCCGAGCCAAAGGCAGGAGAATCCTCCAGAAGAAGCCCACGCGGGTGATGCCATCCACCGATGCAGCCTCTTCAAGTTCCTTAGGAATAGCGGCCAAGAACGGTCGCATGATGATGATGGTGAGCGCCAGACCGAACGCGATCTGTGGAACCACAAGGCCCCACAGGCTGCCTACAAGACCCAATTCGCGAATCAAGAGGTACAGCGGCAGGATCGCCACCGTGAGCGGGAACATCAAGCCCGTGGTGAAGATCAAGAAGATAAAATCGCGTCCACGGAACCTGTAGCGAGCCAAGGGGTAGGCCGCCATGGTTCCAAAGATCACCACACCCGCCGTGGTTGCTGTGGCCACCAAAGTGGAGTTAAGCAACTGTCGCCAGAAGATGTCATTGGACAGGATGTCTCCGTAGTTGGTCCATACCCAGGGGTTGGGCAGGGCTACAGGGTCCGATGCCAGCTGCTGCTGGGTACGGAAGCCACCGAGGATGAGGTAGGCGATGGGACCCAAGGTGAGTCCGATGGCCACCAACGCCACACCAATGGAGAGCCAGGAGCCACCGTCGAGTTGGAATCGCTTGGCGCTACGCACGCGGGCGGGTTGCTCAGCGGAGTCGGTCTCGACTACCTCAATGTTGCTGGTTGTCGACATGGTTCTCACCGGGCCTTACTGGTGTTGGCGTTGTCACGGGCGAGTACGAACTTCATGTACAGCACCGCAATGACAAGCGAAATCAAGAACATGATCACGGCAATCGCGGAACCAAAGCCCACGTCCTTGCGGAAGAAGCCCACTTGCATCATGAAGCTTGCAATGGTCGCGTAGTTGCCTTGGGTACCACCGCGGTTAAGCACCCACACCATGTCAAAGAGTTGGATGGATCCGATGATGGACAGGAACATCCAGATACGGATGGTGGGGCCGATGAGCGGCACGTTGATGCGCCACTGCACTTGCCACCAGCTGGCGCCGTCAATAGCGGCCGCCTCCTGGAGTTCTTGAGGCACACCGGACAGGCCCGCCAGGAACAGAATGATCGCGAGACCGAGGTACTTCCACGTGACGATGAAGAACACCGTCCAGAAGCCCCATGTTTGATCTTCGAACCATCCGCCCGGTGGTAAGTCGAGTCCAACCGACCGCACCACAGCGGTGGCGAAGCCGTTGGGGTCAAAGATGATGAGCCACATGACACCGGCAATCACCTCAGACAGCACGTACGGCGCAAAGATGATGACGCGCACGATCGCGCGGCCCGGGAAGTTGCGGTTCAAGGTCAGCGCCACGATCAGGGCCAAGGGCAATTGGATACCCAGCGACAGGCCGATGATGGCGAAGTTGTGCCACAACGCTTCCCAGAAGGGCTGCGAGTAGGCGGTCTTGAACGCTTGTTGAGTGGCGGGATCTGAGCCGCCGAAGAGGGCACGGGTGTAATTCTCAAAGCCAATGAACTCGGCCTGTGAGAACTGCTTAATACCGTCCCACTTGTACAGGCTGTAGCGAGCCGCAGATGCGACCGGGAACACTACGAAGGTAAAGAACAACACCAGCGCAGGGCCAACAAAGAGCCCGATCTCTCCCCATTTACGCGCGGTGTCCCTCTTGGAATGCATCATCTGCGCCGGGCTCGCAAGGCGAGGCCCCGCCGACGACTTCTCGCCGACGGGGCCCCCCTTCTTGCCCGAGGCCTCCATCGTGGTCACGTGGAGCCTCGCTTTCTTGTGGATCTAGTGGTTGTGACTACTGGGTTGCAGCAGCCGCGGTCATGAGGTCCACGACGCCCTGGGCGTTGCCGGTACCACCGAAGATGGCGACGATACCGTCGTTCATCGCACCGCCAACGTTGGGGCCGTACGTCGTGTCGAGCCAGAGCTGCACGTAGCCAGCGGCACCAGCCACTGCTGCGAGTTCAACCAGGTTCTCGTTGGTGACGGAGCTTGCAGCACCCGGAGCAACCGGGAGACCGCCAACCTCGAGCGCGAAGCGCTTCTGGATGTCGTCGGACACGATGTAAGAGAGGAAGTCCGCGCACTCGGCGGGGGCGTCCACGTAGCAGGAGAATCCATCGCCACCACCAAGGGCAGCAGTGGGGTCACCAGCGCCACCATCGGTGGCAGGCATCGGGAACCAACCCAGGTCCGCCTTCAGCTCAGCCTTGGCAGCGTCGTCCGCAGCAAAGCCTTCGAGCACGAAGATGTTCCAGTGACCCATGAGCTCCATGGCTGCGGCGCCGGTCGCGAGCATACCCGCAGACGACGTTGCACCCTGCTGAGCAAGGGTCGAGGTGAACTGAGGCTGGAAGGGCTCCGTGGCAATGAAGGCCTCGAGCTGCTCGCCAGCGTCAACGAAGCACGGGTCCGAGAAGTCGAACGTCGTGCCAGATGCCTGCAGTACTTCCTTGTCGCACGAACGCAGTGCGAAGTTGTACCACCAGTGAGCGGCAGGCCACTTGTCACCAGCACCAACGGCGATCGGGACAATGCCCGCGTCCTTGAGCTGCTGAACGGCCTCGTTCAGTTCGTCCATCGTTGCGGGCTCTTCGGTGATGCCAGCCTGCTCAAAGAGCGACTTGCGGTACCAAATGCCTTCAACACCGAACTGGAATGGCAAGCCGTAGGTGGTGTCCTGGTGCTGCCATGGTGCTACTGCGCCACCCAAGCGGGCAACGTCGTCAGCGAGCACTGCGGACAAGTCCATCAGGTAACCGGCCTCAGCCTGGGCGACCAACTCGCCACCGCCCCATTGCTGGAACAGGTCAGGAGCGTCGCCGGACTGCAGCGCGGTGGGGATACGCGTGCGCTGAAGGTCCTCGTTCTGGATTGCCTCAATTTCGATCGTGACGTGAGGGTTGGCTGCCATGTAGTCGTCAGCCGCGCTCTGCCACAAGTCGCCTAGAGGGTTCTCGCCGTTGTCACCGGCAACAGAGTTGTGCCACCAGGTGATGGTTACAGGCGCAGGGGCACCATCGGTGCTGTCCGTTGCCGGGGTCTCGGTGGTGCTGCTGCAAGCTGCAAGCAGAATCGCCGAGGTTGCTGCTACCGCTGCAAATGCAGAGGCGCGTCGCATGTTCGCCATGAGCTGTCCTTTCAGTCGTCGTTGACCTTGCCGAACACGCGCAGTCTGTCACCCGAATATGTTCTGAGTCAATCGTTATCGATAACGTTTTCGCAACAACCTCG
>JAEYYZ010000010.1 GCA_023428185.1 Actinomycetes bacterium | reverse complement strand
CAAAATCGCGGATGAATCGGCGCTCGGGTCCACGGTGCTCAAGGGGCATGTTGCGTTCGTCGCCCTTGATGAGCGCCTCTTGCTCCTTCATGCGCTGCGCGCGCATGGCTGCCCGACGCTCTTTGGCATCGGTCTTCATGTCCATGACGAGCGCGCGCTGATTGGCAGCCTCGCGCTCCTTGCGCTTGGGCGTGGCGTGGCCTTTGCCGCCAGGCTTGACGGGCTGGGCGGTGGGCTCGGCGGGGGGAGTCTTGTCCTTCATGGTGTCCTAGCGTAGGGGTCAGTCTTTGGCTGGGTTCACCGCGGGCAAGGCGAGCATGCGGTCCAACGCCACGCGCGCCTGCTGTTGAGTGAGTTCATCCACGACGATGCGGTTAGGGACTTCCCCTGCCACGAGCGACTCGAGCGCCCACACCAAATGCGGCAAGTCGATGCGGTTCATGGTGGAGCAGAAGCACACGGTGTCTTCCAAGAAGTGGATGGCCTTATCGGGGTGGGCATTGGCAAGCCTGCGCACCAAGTTGAGCTCAGTGCCGATTCCCCACGCGCTGCCCGGCTCAGCGGCGGCCAAAGTGTTGATGATGTACTCCGTGGAGCCCACGTAGTCAGACGCCGTGACCACGTCATGAGTGCACTCGGGGTGCACCAAGATGTTGATGCCAGGAACATCGGCACGGAGCGCATCCACGTTTTCTTTGCGGAAGCGGCCGTGCACTGAGCAGTGGCCCTTCCACAAGATGATGCGTGCCGCCTGCAGTTGCTCCACGGTGTTGCCGCCCAACGGCTTGCGAGGGTCCCACACCACGCAGTCATCGAGCGAGAGCCCCAACTGCAACACGGCGGTGTTGCGCCCCAAGTGCTGGTCTGGCAAAAAGAACACCTTCGCGTCGGAGTCCAAGCCGCCCTTCTCGTCGTATGCCCAGCGCAACGCGACTTCCGCGTTGGAGGAGGTGCACACGGCACCGCCATTGCGCCCGCAGAACGCCTTGATCGCGGCCGTCGAGTTCATGTAGGTGATGGGCACTGTGCGCTCGGCGATGCCTGCCTCGATCATTTGATCCCAGGCATCGGCCACTTGGTTGATGTTGGCCATGTCGGCCATGGAGCAACCAGCTGCCATGTCGGGCAGGACCACTTGCTGCGCGTCAGACGTCAGAATGTCTGCGCTCTCGGCCATGAAGTGCACGCCACAGAACACAATGAACTCGGCTTCAGGCCTGGCTGCGGCGTCGCGGGCCAACTTGAAGGAGTCACCTGTCACGTCGGCGAACTGAATGACCTCGTCGCGTTGGTAGTGGTGCCCCAAGATGAACACGCGGTCGCCCAGCGCGGCCTTGGCGGCACGGGCGCGCTCCACCAAGGTGGGGTCCGATGCCATGGGAAGTTCGCCCGGACAGTCCACACCGCGCTCCGATAGCGGGTCGCGGCGCTTGCCGAGTAACAGCAACGCCGGTGACGAGGCGGGTTCCGTGAACGCAGTGGTCATATAGCCAGTTTGCCACGCCACACGTGGGCCATGAGGCCGCGCGAGAGGCGGCACACTTAAGCCGTGCGCATAGTGGTGGCGGTGGAGTCTTGGCCAGGAGTCGATGGCACTGCCGCGCTCACCCCGCAAGCCGCCGCGAGTGTGGTGGAGCAGGAGTGGCGAGCAAGCGCGCCTCGCGTCACCGTGGAGGCCTTTCCCGTGCCCGTCGCCGGGCCACGTATGGCCGATGCCGTAGCCGGCCCACGCTCGCGGGCTGGGGGCACGGAAGTGGTGGAGGGCCCGGCGGGGCTGTGGCTCGCGCCCGCGAATGGTGCATCCCGGTGGAATCCGCAAGATTTGTCCACCGCACTGCTCGGACTCGCGGCGGCGGGGGAGAAGCGCATCGTGCACGTGCCGCTTGGTGACGAACCTCCCGCGGGCGACGCGGTGGACCTGTGGGGCGGCAACGCGCAAGCAGTGCGTAGGGCGCTCGCGTCTCTCGCCGTATTGGCCCTGCCTGGTGTCAACCGACCGCTGCTGGGTTTTCATGGGATGAGCTCTGCGGTGCGGGACGGCAGGGAACACGATCCGGCCGTCGCTGCGGCATCTCAAGAGCAGGAGCGCCGGTGGACTGCTATCGCTCTCGAGGGCGATGCGGTCGGCGCCACTGGAGCCTTGCTGGGACCCTCACGGCTTTCCGATTCGCCTGGGACGGGCGCTGCGGGCGGGCTTGCGTATTGCCTCGCGGTGCTGGGAGTTCGGCTGGCCCCGGCATCGGCATATGTGATGGAGGCGTGGGGGATCCGTGAAGCGAGCGAAAGCGCTGACTTGCTCGCGGCCATCACGGGAGACCTCACGCCGCGTGCTCTCGACTACGGAATCGCCTCCGCCATGGCGGCACAAGCCGGGTTGCGTGCGGTGCCGACCGTGGTGCTCGCGCCCAGCATGCAGGTGGGCAAGCGCGACCTGATGGCGGCGGGCGTGGCATCGGCACATGAGGCGGCGGTGGGGGAGCCGGGACTGTCTGACGGTGTCCGTAGGCTCGCCCAGACATGGACCCCACAGAAGTAGAACGCGCACGGTGCCGGTGGCTCGGAATATTCGCAAGCACGCGTACGCTATATCTAGAGAACTTCAAGAGAAGGAGTTGCTATGACTGACACTGCAACCGAGACCAAGCCCCACGGCGTCACCATCACCGATGCTGCGGCAAGCAAGGTCAAGAGCCTGCTTGAGCAGGAAGGCCGCGACGATCTCCGTTTGCGCCTAGCGGTGCAGCCTGGCGGTTGCTCCGGCCTGATCTACCAGCTCTACTTTGACGAGCGCACCCTGGACGGCGACGCGATCGCTGATTTCAATGGCGTGAGCGTTGTCGTGGACAAGATGTCCGTTCCTTACTTGGACGGCGCCACCATCGACTTTGCTGACACCATCGAGAAGCAGGGCTTTACGATCGACAACCCCCAGGCATCGCACTCGTGCGCCTGCGGTGATTCGTTCAGTTAAGCCACACGGTAGCGAGTCAACTACCTAGCCAAGTAGACGGACGGTGAGGGCGAAAGCCCCGTCGTCCGTTTGCGTTTCACCCAAGAACTCGTTACCCGTGAGACGCGCCCAAGCAGGCACATCAATGCGAGCGGCCGCATCGGTACAGATCACCGTGGCCACAGTCCCGGCAGCACGGTGGCGCGCCGCCTTGGCCAACTCGATCACTGGCTTGGGGCACGCCATGCCGCGAGCATCCACGGTGACGTCGGCGTCCATCACAACCCGCGCGCACCCGAACTCGCCCGGACCTCGTCCAGCACACCAGGCAACACGGTCAGGAACCGCTCGATCTCAGCATCGGTAATGCCAGGGTGCAGTGCTAGCCGCACATTCCCGTGCGTCAGTGCTCCTACTGCGGCGAGCACTCGCGAGGGTTCCAAGGTGCCGCTTGCACAAGCCGAGCCCGAGCTCACAGCAAACCCTTCACGGTCCAGCCGCGACACCAAAGCTTCTCCGTCCGCATACAGACACGAGAAGGTCAGCACGTGCGGCAAGCGCTCCACGGGGTCACCTTGAACGTCGATGCCCTCCAGCAACGCGACCGTCCCGCGCACGCGATCAATGAGCGAGGCCAGCCTTGCAGCGTTGGCTGCACGCTCCTCCTCACGCTCCTGAAGCGCCACGGCGGCTGCGAGGGCCAGTGGCACGCTTACGCCTCCGGGCGCAAAGTCTTCGCTGTGCCCACCAGCGGACTCGGGCCAGCGGGCCAGCCATCGCGTATGGGGGCGCAACGCCAACACGCCGAGCCCTTGCGGGCCGCCCCAATCGGCAGGGTGGGCAACGAGCGCGTCCCAGTGGGCGGGTGGGTCAATATGCCCGACGCTCGCCGTGGCATCCACTAGTAACGGCACCGAGGCCGCTTGAGCGGCTTGGGCCACTATGTCCAGTCGTTGGACGGTGCCGAGCTCTTGGTTGGCATGCTGGACGGCCGCGACCGCGATGTCGGGGTGGGTCACGGCGGTGGCAAAAGCATCGGCGTCAATGTGCCCCTCAACAGAAACTCCCACCTCCTCCACCGCGTGGGGGGCCGCGAACTCCGCGGCGTACACCACGGCGTCACGCTCCACTGCGGACACCACAACGCGGGCGCGCCCACGCCGTGCCGCCACCATGCCCACCAGGGCGCGGTCAAACGCAAACTGAGGAGAGGGAGTGAAGTACACGGACTCGGGTCGCTCGCCCAACACCTCGGCCACTGCCTCGCGGGCGCCGTCAAGGAGCGCACGCGCCTGACGTGCCTCCGCTGCCAGCCTGCGAGGGTCCGCCCAACCGTCCTGGAAACCGGCCATCAAGGCGTCTTTCACACGGCCTGTCATGGGCGCAGCACCACCCGCGTCGAGGTATGCCCGTCCTGCCATGACTCAACGCTATCGCGCGCTAGACTGACCGCGTGGCACAGCCTTCTACTACACGACTTTTCCGCGCGGGCGTAGGTACAACGGCCCTCATCGCGGCATCGGCCCTGCTTTCGGGATGTGCAACGGGAGTGCAGAACGGTGCACTGCCCAGCACCCCGGAAGTCACCAACCAGACCGGTCGCATTATTGACCTCTGGAACTACTCGTGGATCGCGGCGCTGGCGGTAGGTGTTATCACGTGGGCGCTGATCCTGTGGGCCGTCGCCGTGTACCGCAAGCGCAAGGGCGACGAGAAGCTGCCCATGCAAACTCGCGCCAACATCCCGCTTGAGTTGATGTACACCATCGTGCCGCTGGTGATGATCGCCGTGCTGTTCCGCTGGACCGCTACCGACATCGCCGAGATCCAAGACGTGTCCCAGCCGGCCGATGTTCACATTCAGGCCATCGGCAAGCAATGGGCATGGGACTTCAACTACTTGGACGAAGACGTCCACAGCTCCGGAGTCCAGGCGAAGCTCACCGGTGAGGAGGGCGTAGAGGAGACTCTGCCCACCCTGTACCTGCCGGTCAACAAGCGCGTGGAATTCACACTGGACTCGCGCGACGTGATCCACTCATTCTGGATCCCAGCGTTCCTCTACAAGCTCGACATGGTGCCAGGCCGTACCAACGTGTTCCAGGTGATTCCCAGTCAAGAGGGCACTTACCAGGGCAAATGCGCGGAACTCTGTGGTGAATACCACTCCGCGATGCTGTTCAACGTCAAGGTGGTTTCCCAAGAGGAGTACGACGCCTACATCCAGTCCCTGCGCGACGCAGGTATGACCGGGATCATCGGCCTCGAGTACAGCCGCTTGCAAGACGCATCCCTCGTCACCCCGCCTGCTGAAGGAGAGGACCACTAATGGCCACCGCCCTTTACGAGGCCGGCGACCACGCCGCCCCCACCACTGTGGTGGCACCCAAGCGTGTAGGCGGAATCTCGGTCAAGTGGTTGACGTCAACCGACCACAAGACCATCGGTCACCTGTACCTCATCACGTCGTTCATTTTCTTCATCATCGGTGGCGTGATGGCCCTGGTGATTCGCCTGGAGCTTTTTGAGCCCGGTATCCAGTTTGTGCAGTCAAACGAGCAGTACAACCAGTTGTTCACTATGCACGGCACCATCATGCTGTTGCTCTTTGCGACGCCATTGTTTGCCGGATTTGCCAACGTCATCATGCCGTTGCAGATTGGTGCGCCTGACGTTGCGTTCCCGCGCCTCAACATGCTCGCCTACTGGTTCTACCTCTTTGGTGGGCTCATCGCATCGGCCGGATTCTTCACGCCTCAAGGCGCTGCATCCTTTGGCTGGTTTGCGTACGCACCGCTGTCCAACGCCGCGTACTCGCCCGGCCTAGGCGGCGACCTGTGGGTGTTTGGCTTGGCGCTGGGTGGTTTTGGAACCATCTTGGGTGCCGTCAACTTCATCACCACCATCGTCACCATGCGCGCGCCTGGCATGACGATGTTCCGCATGCCCATCTTCACCTGGAACATCCTGGTGACGTCCATGCTGGTCATCATCGCGTTCCCGCCGCTCGCCGCCGCGCTGTTTGGGCTGGGTGCCGATCGCGTGCTTGGCGCTCAAGTGTTCAACCCAGACTTTGGCGGAGCCATCCTGTGGCAACACTTGTTCTGGTTCTTTGGCCACCCCGAGGTGTACATCATCGCTCTGCCGTTCTTTGGCATCGTGAGCGAAATTTTCCCGGTGTTCTCCCGCAAGCCACTGTTCGGCTACCACGGCCTGGTCTACGCGACCATCGCCATCGCGGCCCTTTCGGTGTCCGTGTGGGCTCACCACATGTACGTCACCGGCGCCGCGCTGCTGCCGTTCTTTGCGTTCATGACCATGCTCATCGCAGTGCCCACCGGTGTGAAGTTCTTCAACTGGATAGGCACGATGTGGCGAGGAAAGATCGTCATGGCCACACCGATGCTGTGGTCCGTGGGCTTCTTGATTACGTTCCTGTTTGGTGGGCTCACGGGCATCATTCTCAGTTCCCCGGTACTGGACTTCCCGGTGTCTGACTCCTACTTTGTGGTGGCGCACTTCCACTACGTGGTTTTCGGCACCGTTGTGTTCGCGATGTTCGCTGGCTTCTACTTCTGGTGGCCCAAGTTCACCGGCAAGATGCTCCACGAAGGCTGGGGCAAGCTGCACTTCTGGTTGCTTTTCATCGGCTTCCACACCACCTTCCTCATCCAGCACTGGTTGGGTGCCGGCGGCATGCCCCGACGCTACGCCGACTACTTGCCTGAAGACGGCTTCACCTGGATGAACCAAGTTTCCACCGTGGGCGCGTTCATCCTCGCGATCTCCACATTGCCGTTCCTGTGGAACGTCTACATCACCGCCCGCAACGGCAAGAAGGTGGGACTGGACGATCCGTGGGGCTTTGGCAACTCGCTTGAGTGGGCCACCTCCAGCCCGCCCCCGCGCCACAACTTCATCTCTATACCGCGCATTCGTTCCGAGCGCCCCGCGTTCGACCTGCACCACCCGGCCGCCGCTGCTCAGGATCACGCTCTCAACGAGGGTGACGACCTGGTCGACAATGCCGACATTGCAGATGACGCTCCAGGTGCACCGGACAATGCCGACGACGGCCGCGAAGGCAACGCTGACGACTCAATCACCACCGAGGAGCAGAAGCCATGAGACTCGAAGCCAACATCTTCTTGATCCCCGGCGCGTTCTTTGTGCTCGTCGCGGTGGTCTACGGCATCCTCACCGACTTCAACGAGTTGGTGGGCTTCCCAGCGCTGCTCCTCACCGCAGGCCTGGCGTTCATGGTGGGGATCTACTTCAAGATGCTCCAGAAGCGCCACGGATTGCGCGCCGAGGACCGCGACGCTGAGATTGAAGAAGACGCTGGCGATCAAGGTCTCTACGCGCCCTGGTCGTGGTGGCCGCTGACTCTCGCCGCGGGCGCCGCCCTGGCTTTCATCGCGTTGGCCGTGGGCTGGTGGATCATGGTCCCCGCCGCGATCGTGAGCCTCATTGGCCTGACCGGCTGGGTCATGGAGTACTCGCGCGGCCGCTTCGCGCACTGAGGCTCTCGACCCGCTCAGTAGTCAATCTGAATCGCAGCTCAGCCGCTGGGCCCGTTCAAACTCTGGGCCCGCGTGGCCCCTCATGTAAACCGCCGCTCAACCTCCGCATGGGGGAGGGGCGGCGGTTTACTTGTTCAGGGCGGTCAGGCTTGATCCCTTCACAACCAAACCCCCGTCCCTCCTGAGCTACTGCGTGCCTGCTAGCGGCCACAAGCGGCGGTGAGTGCCCCGCAGGAGGCCCCAACCAGCCAGAAGCGGCGGTGAGCGCCCCGCAGGAGGCCCCAACCGGCCAGAAGCGGCGGTGAGCGCCCCGCAGGAAGCGAACACGGGTCGTCGCGCCACCCCTTTAGGCTTGAGTCATGCTCAGACCGCGAACTCAGAGATGCCCGTGAGCAAGACTTTCGTCATCACGGGCGCGAGTGACGGAATCGGGGCCGCTGCTGCTCGCAAAGCCGCTGCGCTGGGGCATCGGGTCATCGTGGTGGGGCGCAATCCCGAGAAGACTGCTGCCGTCGCCGCTGAGATTGGCGAGGCCTACTACGCGGTGGACTTTTCCGACTTGGGCGCGGTGGTTGCTCTTGCCGAGGAACTGACCGAGACTCTGGACCACATTGACGTGTTGGCCAACAACGCCGGGGGTGTGTTCACGCCTCGCCAAGTGAGCCGCGATGGGATTGAGAAGACACTCCAGGTCAATCATTTGGCGGGCTTTCTACTTACCCACAAGTTGATGCCGATGCTCACGGCCAGCAAGGCTTGAGTGATACAAACGTCGTCGATGGCCGCCGCGCGCGGCACGATTCACTTTGACGATCTCCAGTTGGAGCACGGCTACGGCGAGATGCGCGCCTATGCCCAGTCCAAGTTGGCCAACGTGCTGTTCACACAAGAACTCCAGCGCAGGTACGGCGATACGGGCCTGATGGCGACGTCGTTCCACCCGGGCGTGATCGGGTCCAACTTTGGCAGTGACGGGTCCCGGATAGTGAAGTTCTTCTACCAAAGCGGCTTAGCGCAGAGGGTGTTGCCAGGCTCCGACCTGGGAGCTGACCGCCTGCTTTGGCTCGCATTGGAGCCGGAGTCCGCGGGCTGGGTGCCAGGAGCTTTCCACACCAAGAATGCGGTCTCCATGCTCTCGCCCGACCGCGTCACTGACGAAGCGGCCGAGCGCGTGTGGCGCGCGAGCGAAGGTCTCTTGCGAGACTGGCTCTAGCCAGAAGCGAGGGGGAGTCAAGGATGAGGCGAGTTGCATCCGCAGCGTTCTGCGCAGTCGCGATTGCCGCGACGCTCACAGGTTGTGGCTCGCGTCAGATGCCGCAGAGCCTGCCTCCGTCGCCGCTGCGCTAGTCGACGCACGAGGTGATTCTGAGGCAGACCCCGCCCAGATCGAGGTGCGATAGAAGGCTCTTGAAGCAGAGCGTTGTCCATCTGACACGGAGTACCGCATCGCCTATGAGATCGCGCTCCAATGCATGCGGGACAGTGGGATCGCGAATGTACGGATGGACGGGTATTGGACCGCAGGGTTGCTTGACTTGGGCGTGAGTTATTCCGCAACTCTTGATGAGGAGATCTCTGCTGGAGCCACGGTCGCCACGTGCGAACGCGTACACGTCGCTTACATCGCACAAGCCCGCGCCAGTGAAGAACTGATCCGTGGAGCCCAAGAGACCATCAAGTGCGAGTTCTTGCCTGCAATGCTGGCGTACCTAGCGGAGCGCGCCTACCCAATCGACGATGATGCTGACTTCCCAGAGACGGTGAGCGCCCCACAGGAGGCTCCAACCAGCCAGAAGCGGCGGTGAGCGCCCCACAAGGGGCACCGCGACAGGTTGCACAGGCCCACCTGCCAATTGACATCACGGCGGACGCGAGAGGGCCCCTTGCGGGGGATCAAGCCTGACCGCCGCCGCAAGGGGCCCTCTCGTGTGCGACCTGCGTAGTCGCTGCATTCAGTTGGTAATACGCGTGCTGGACCTTAAGGAACGATGAGTCCCTGTGTGGCAGTTGCCGTGATGAAGCGCTGTTGGACGTTGGCCCAGTCCACTACGTTCCACCAGGCCTTGACGTAGTCGGCTTTCACGTTCTTGTACTGCAGGTAGAACGCGTGCTCCCACATGTCGAGCATGAGCAACGGCACCACGCCGATGGGCAGGTTCCCTTGCTGGTCGTATAGCTGGACGATGATGAGCTTCTTGCCCACGGTGTCCCACGCGAGGATGGACCAACCGGATCCCATGATGGTCATGGCGGTGTTGGTGAAGTGGGCTTGGAACTTCTCGAAACCGCCAAAGTGCTCGTCGAGCGCTGCGGCGAGTTCACCAGTGGGCTTGTCCCCACCGTCGGGGGACATGTTGGTCCAGAACACGGAGTGGTTGATGTGTCCACCGAGGTTGAACGCTAGAGCGCGTTCTAGGCCTGCGATGGTGGCGAAGTCACCGGATTCGCGGGACTCGGCCATCTTCTCCAGTGCGGTGTTGGCACCCGCTACGTAGGCGGCGTGGTGCTTGGAGTGGTGCAGTTCCATGATGGCGCCTGCGACGTGAGGGTCGAGTGCTCCGTAGTCGTAAGCCAGGTCGGGCAACGTGTATTCGGCCATGCGTCCTCCTTGGTTGGTGGTGAAAGTCTTCACTCAAGGTCGTTTACGAACCTACTAGGTCAACTCCCAGGGTGCAGGAGAGATTCCCCGCGAGCGTGTGCCCACGGCGGTGGCTTAGTGGTGTGCGTGCTCTTGCGCGGCGCGCAGTTCCGCAGGCGTGACGGGGTCAATGCGCTCCTCGTAGTACCAGCGGGACAAGCGGTGCTTGAAGCGGTCCCACTTGTAGCCTTTGCGGCGCACGCCACGGTCGTTGAACTCGGGTTCAATCTCCAGTGGCTTGATGACTTCGTGTCCGACCAGTAGCCACCGCTCTTGCTCTGTGAGCGGAGTGTGGACCTCGACGTATTCACCGTTTTCGTGACGGACGATGCGCCCTGATTCGTGGCCATGGAGCACCAGTTCGCGATCCTTGCGTTGGAGTCCAAAGCAAATGCGCTTGGTAACCCAGAACGCCACGATGGGCAGCAGGATCACGAGGAACCTGAACATGATGGTGAGGTCGTTGATGGATAGGTGGAAGAGCGTGGCGACGATGTCGTTGGAGCCTTCCAGCACTAGCACCACGTAGAACGTGATGAGGGCAACGCCAATACCGGTGCGGGTGGGTACGTTGCGTGGGCGGTCCAGGACGTGGCGTTCGCCGCGGTCGCCGGTGGCCCACTGCTCGATCCACGGGTAGAGCGCGAGGAAGCCAAAGAACAGCCCGGGCAGAATCACCGCGGGGATGAGGATGTTCCAAGACAGTGTGTAGCCGCCGATTTCCCATTCGAGAGGAAGGCCAAACAGTTCGCCGGGCATGATGCGCAGGGCGCCGTCGATGAACAGCATGTACCAGTCGGGCTGGGTGCCGGCGGAGACAGGTGAGGGGTCGTAAGGGCCGTAGTTCCACACGGGGTTGATTTGGAACAGCGACGCTACCAGGGCGATTGCTCCGAACACTACAAAGAAGAAGCCGCCAGCCTTGGCCGTGTACACGGGGAACAGGGGCAAGCCCACGACGTTCTTGTTGGTGCGACCACCACCGGGGTACTGGGTGTGCTTGTGGAGGAACACCAAGAACAAGTGCAACGCGATGAGCCCCAGGATGAGCGCGGGAACAATCAGAATGTGCACGGTGAACATGCGGGGGATGATGTGCACGCCAGGGAATTCGCCACCGAAGAGGCCGTAGGAGATTTGCGAGCCCAACAGCGGGATGGACTTGATCACGCCGTCGATGATGCGCAGACCGTTACCGGAAAGCACGTCGTCAGGAAGCGAGTAACCGGTGAAGCCTGCGGCGAGCGACAGGAGCATGAGCGAGAAGCCCACGAGCCAGTTGAGTTCGCGCGGCTTGCGGAACGCGCCGGTGAAGAAGATGCGCGCCATGTGCGTGACGATCGATGCCGTAAAGATCAGCGCAGACCAGTGGTGGATCTGGCGCATGAGTAGCCCACCGGGCACCTCGAAGGAGAGGAACAGGGTGGATTCAAAGGCCTTGGTCATGGCCACGCCTTGCATGGTCTCCAAGGGGCCGTGGTAGTGGACTTCCTCCATGGAGGGCACAAAGAACGCGGTCAGGATGATGCCGGACAGCAACAGCACGATGAAGGAGTACAACGCGATCTCGCCGAGCATGAACGACCAGTGGTCGGGGAAGAGCTTGCGCGAGATGAACTTGACGAAGCCACCGATGGAGGTGCGCTCGTCTACCCAGTTGGCGGTGCCGCCTGCGACCTTGGCGACCTTGGAGGTGCTGGGCAGGTCCTGTGCACTTCCTGAAGTGGGGTTGTCTTGAACGGTGCTGGCGGTCACTTGAGACGCTCCCAGAAGCTCGGGCCTACGGGTTCACTGAAGTCGTCTTTGGCCACGATGTAGCCGTCTTCGTCAACCATGATCGGCAATTGCGGCAGTGGACGCTTGGCAGGTCCAAAGACCACCTTGGCGCCGTCTGCGACGTCGAACGTCGATTGGTGGCACGGGCATAGCAAGTGGTGCGTCTGCTGCTCGTAGAGGGCCACGGGGCAGCCTACGTGGGTGCAGATCTTGGAGTAAGCGACGATGCCGTCAAAGGACCAGTCCTCACGCCCCGGCTGAATCTTCAAGTCAGCAGGGTTGAGACGAACCAGGAGCACTACGGCTTTGGACTTCTCCACCATGAGGTCGTGGTGGGGGAGGTCGTTGAGGCCCTCAGGGATGACGTGGAAGACAGAGCCGACCGTGACATCGGATGCCTTGATGGGGGTGCCGTCAGGGTCACGCGCCAAGCGAGTCCCTTTACGCCACACCGAGTGACGGAACTTGCTGATGTCCCAGTCGCCACCGAGGTTGCCGACGTACGGCACCAGAAGTGACAGGGGAGCCGCCAAGAGGGCAGCTACCAGGGATCCTTTGAGGAGACCACGGCGACCCACACCCACGCCCGAGTCTTGAGCGCCGTCCTTGAGCATTTGCACTGCCGCGGCGCGGTTCTCGTCGGAGGAGCGCAGTTCGTGACGGTCTTCAGACATTTCGTGGTCGCGCATGAGGGTCTTGGCCCAATGAATGGCACCAATACCGATGCCCATCATGGCCAAGAAGATGCCTACACCAATGATGGTGTTGGACAAGCGGATCGACTCAATGGTCTCGCCGGGGCGCACCGCAAGGTAACCGTAGATGGCAATCGCGGTACCGAGGAGGGACACGGCGAAGAAGCCAGCCACTTGGCGCTCGGCGCGCTTGGCGGCCTTGGGGTCAACATCGGCACGGCGAGGACGGTGCTCGGTGGGCAAGCCTGGGTCGGGGAACACGTCCTCGGCGTCCGTGACGTCCTTGTGGTTGTCGATGGTCATGAGGAGCGGGCTCCAATCCATACAGTGATGCCCACAATCAAGCCCATGCCCAGCAGCCAGGCCCAGAAGCCTTCGGAAACGGGGCCAATGGAGCCGAGGTCGGCACCTCCAGGCGAGCCGTTGCGCTGCGCATAGAGGTAGGCGATGATGTCGCGCTTGCCTTGAGAGCTGATGTTGGCGTCGTTGAACACGGGCATGGACTGCGGCCCGGTAAGCATTGCTTCGTAGATGTGGCGCGGGGTGGTGGAGTACAGGCCGGGGGCGTACTTGCCGTCCGTGAGGGCGCCACCGCCACCCACTGAGCCGTGACACATGGCGCAGTTGGTGCGGAACAGGGCCATGCCCACTGCGGCGTCACCGTTGGCCGGGTCCACGTCTTCATCGGTGGGGATGGCGGGGCCAGGTCCGAGCGTCGCGACCCACGCGGCGAGCTGGTAAATCTGGTCTTGAGTGAACTGCACGGGCTTGGCAGGAGCTTGAGGGCCCGATGCCTGCATGGGCATACGCCCGGTGCCCACCTGGAAGTCCACGGCGGCAGCGCCCACGCCAACAAGCGAGGGTGCGACACCTGTTTGGCCCTCGCCGTCCATGCCGTGGCACGTGGCGCAGTTGGCGGCAAAGAGTTTCTGCCCTTGGGTGACGTCGTCCTGAGATGCGGTGACGGTGGCCTCAGCCGATTGGGTCTGGGCAATGGCCGCGGCTGCCGTGAGACCCGCGAGCAAGGCGAACAGCAAGATGAGCGGTGCGGCCTTGTGGTATCGCTTCAGTGCGAGACTGCGCATCGTTCCTTCCTTACTGCAACACGTAGATGACGATGAAAAGGGCGATCCACACCACGTCCACAAAGTGCCAGTAGTACGACACGACGATGGTGGTGGTTGCCTCGTGCGTGCCAAAGCGCTTGGCGGCAAACGACCGGGCCAACACAAACAGCATGGCGATGAGTCCGCCCACCACGTGGAGACCGTGGAAGCCAGTGGTCAAGTAGAAGACCGAGCCGTAGGGCGACGAGGAAATAGTCAGGCCGTGGCTTACGAGTTCCGCGTACTCGTAAATCTGCCCGGCAACGAAGATCGAACCCATGATGTAGGTCAACACGAACCACTCGTGCATGCCCCACTGGCGGATCTGGAACAGCGAGCCCGTGCGTCGGCGCTGGTAACGCTCCGCAGCCCACACGCCGGCCTGTGCGGTGAAAGATGACGCAACCAGGACCAAAGTATTAGCTAGGGCGAATTGAACGTTGAGATGCTGGATGTCGCGGGCCCATACCTCGGGCGCCTCGTTACGCAACGTGAAGTACATGGCGAATAGGCCAGCGAAGAACATGAGTTCGGAGCTGAGCCACACCATGGTGCCAACGGCAACTGCGTTGGGTCGCGTCGCGTGTATTGGTGACGGCTGCACGGCGGAAGCGTGGGACATGCGTTCATTATGGCGTATCCCCGCGCGCACGAGTGTCAGATTGAGCGCTCCGGCGCGGCACCGGCATGCGCATGCCAGAATGGGCGTCATGAGCGATCTCGTTACCAAGGCTGAATCCGCTGTTGCCACCCGGCTTGCCAGGGTTTTGGTCTACAGCGATGACGCCAACACCAGGGAAAAGGTGCGGTTTGCCGTGGGGTCTGCTTCCCACGGACGCCCCTTGGAATGGGTAGAAACGGCAACGCACGATGCCGTGATCGCTCACGCAGACGCCGGCGGCTTTGACCTCATCATTTTGGACGGCGAAGCCGCCAAGTCCGGAGGCATGGGGATCTGCAGGCAACTCAAGCACGAGTTGTACCGCTGCCCCCCAGTGCTGTTGCTTGTGGGTCGCATGAACGACGCGTGGCTCGCCACGTGGTCTGAGGCCGACGCTGCGGTGGCGCATCCACTGGACCCGTTCCAGGTCAAGGCGGCAGTGGACGCCTTCTTTGAACCCGCATCGTCCTCGTAGCGTCCCTGTAACGCGCGGCGCGTACCGAATCTGAGGGAGGGGCCCGTGGCCACCTTGCAAGAACTGCTGAGCCGGTTGGTTGAGCACGAGGACCTGACAGCCGAGGACACGGCCGCGGTGATGGATTCGATCCTCACCGATTCCGCGTCCCCCGTGGCGGTGGCCGCCTTCCTCGCGGCACTGCGGGTGAAGCGCGAGACTGCCCATGAGGTCTCTGGACTGGTGGAGGCCATGCTCTCCCACGCACATCCGCTCACCGTGACAGGTCGCAGTGTGGATGTGGTGGGCACGGGCGGCGATGGCTTCCACACCGTGAACATCTCCACCATGGCCGCTCTGGTGGTGGCAGGCACTGGACTCAAAGTGGTCAAGCACGGAAACCGTGGAGCCACATCCAAGACCGGCGGCGCCGATGTCTTGGGCGCGTTGGGCATTCGCCTGGACTTGCCGCCCGAGCGAGTAGGGGAGATTGCGGACGAGGTGGGGATCACGTTCGCCTTTGCGCAGACCTTCCACCCATCGATGCGTTTTGCTATGCCCATTCGCAAAGAGATTGGCGTGCCCACGACGTTCAACATCTTGGGCCCTCTTGCCAACCCCGCCCAGCCCGAGGCATCGGCCATTGGAAGTTCCTCGTTGCGTGTAGCGCCCGTGATGGCGGGAGTGCTCGCCGAACAAGGCCGTGAAGGGTTGGTGTTCCATGGCGATGACGGCATGGATGAGCTCGCACCGACGGGCGCGGCCACCATGTGGGAAGTGCGAGCCGGGGGAGTGACCGAACTGCGGCTTGACCCTGTGGCGGATCTGGGATTGGCCCGCATCAGCGTGGAAGCACTCGTGGGTGGTGAGGCGGAAGAGAACGCCGCGGTGGTGCGCGAGGTACTCGACGGCGCGCGCGGAGCGGTGCGTGACACGGTGGTACTCAACGCCGCTGCGGGCGTGGTGGCGGATGGCACGCTGCCCGGTACTGCCTCGGGAACCATCGTGGAGCGCTTTG
>JAEYYZ010000210.1 GCA_023428185.1 Actinomycetes bacterium | reverse complement strand
AAAACGCACAACGACACGCGTGTCGCTCGGCGTGTCGTGTGACATGTCTAACACTTCGCGTCTACGCCGTTTGCCCCCACTTATGGGGGCATGGCGCAGTGCCTACCGTGGAGGCATACCTTTTTGGGTTCCGCGATAGAGGGAGTTGGGGAACGTGCACTGGTGGAGGAGGCGCAAAGGGCGCAGCGGCATCGAAGCCGCTCCGCTGACGCCTACCCAGGTGCAAGCATTGAGGCGTCGCGACGAGCGGCTAGTTCTGTGGACCACCCGGGTGTTCATTGTGGGTGCCGTGGTTTGGTCACTGTCCCTTGCACTGATCGCCGGCCGTTACGACTCACGCGCACTCTTGCCGCTCGTGGTGCTAGGTGTAGGCAATGCAGTGGTTTTTGGTTTGGCATTGGTGGGAACGTGGGTAGACAGGGCGCGCGAGGCTGCTGTTCTGGTCTTGTTGTGGAGCGTGTTGTCCATCATGGCAATCGCCAGCGAACTTTCCGCCGCCACGAGCATCGAATCTTCGCTCTTTGGTTTGGCGCTGTTGCCGTTTCTGATTGTGAACCCGCATCGAACCGGCACTCGCTTGGCACTGTCGTTCTTCTCCCTCAGTGCGTATGTGGTGTGTGAACTCGCCTGGCCTGCCGGTCAAGGAGCGCATGAACTTCCGCTCGCGTTGTCGGAAGATCTCGCTACCTTCAACCGCGTGTTTTCCGCACTGTTGGTGGGTTGCGCCATTCTCGTCTTGCAGTTGAAGGTCAAATTGAGCCGGCGCATTCTTGAAGGCGCTGCCCGGTACGGTGAGCTCCGGGCCACTACGGATGAGCTGACTGGAGTCTTCAACCGCAGGCCAGTGATTGCCGCGCTCGGCGAGTATGCGGAACGCGGACGCGCCAACTACGGCATTGCCCTCATTGACCTTGACTTCTTCAAGGAAGTCAACGACACCCACGGGCATGACTGCGGCGACGCGATCATCATGTTGGTAGCGCGCACCCTTCAAGGCCACTTCCGCGACACGGACATGGTGAGCCGATGGGGTGGTGACGAATTCCTAGTGCTGATGCCTGGAGTGAGGCACGCGGATCTCACCCCCGTGCTTGAGCGGTTGCGCGCGCACATCGCGGGACTTCATCAACTGTGCGATGGCCACGTCCACCGTGTGACCGTCTCCATTGGTGCAGCCATGGGAGTGCCTGGGCAGAGCCCCGACGAATGCATCGCTACCGCCGACCACGCGCTCTATCAAGCCAAAGAAGAGGGTCGCAACCGCGTAGTCACCGTTGGTGCCGCGTTGCCCACCAGCGCGCTCGGTCGCCCGTCCTAGCCAACTAGAGACCCCCACATCGGCCCCTCCAGGGTGGCCCAGACCGCCTAGACTTGCACGGTTATGGATGCCCTTTTTGATGTCGGTTCGTCTGACCTCGCGCTCCTTGAGGGCCTCAACCCCCACCAGGCAGAGGCCGTGCTGCACAGCGGCCCCGCGTTGCTCATCATCGCTGGAGCCGGATCAGGCAAGACGCGGGTGCTGACGCACAGGGTGGCCCATCTCCTGGACTCCGGCCGAGCCAGGCCGCACGAGATCCTGGCCATTACGTTCACCAACAAAGCCGCTGGCGAGATGCGGGAACGAGTTCAGGCTTTGGTGGGTCCAGAGGCCCGCCACATGTGGGTATCCACATTTCACAGCGCGTGCGTGCGGATCTTGCGCCGCGACTACGAACTCGCGGGCCTGAAGTCCTCTTTCTCGATCTATGACTCTGCCGATTCACAAGCGCTCATGAAGCTCGTGATGCGGGAACTGGACATTGATCCCAAGAAGTTCTCTGCCAAGGCTCTGTTGGGGCGCATCGGCCAGTTCAAGGATGAACTGATAGGGCCCGACGTTGCCGCAGGCTTGACTGAGGGTGCTTCCCGTTTCTCCATTGATCACGCGGCAGGCAAGGCATACGGGCTGTACCAGTTTCGCCTTGAAGGCGCCAACGCCGTGGACTTTGACGACCTCATCATGAAGACAGTGCTGCTCCTCCAGCACCATCAAGACGTTGCTCAGCGGTACCGCGCGCAGTTCCGCCACGTGCTGGTGGATGAGTACCAAGACACCAACCACGCCCAATACGTGCTGATTAGGGAACTCGTGGGTGACTCCGGCCAGCTCACCGTAGTGGGCGACGCGGACCAATCCATCTATGCCTTCCGTGGCGCAAGCATCCGCAACATCTTGGAGTTCGAGAAGGACTACCCCAACGCTCACATCGTCCACCTGGAACAGAACTACCGTTCCACACAAACCATCTTGTCTGCGGCCAATGCGGTGATCGCCAACAACCCCGCCCGCCGTCCCAAGAATCTGTGGACCGATGCCGGGGCAGGGGAGCGCATCGTGGGTTATGCGGCGGACAACGAGCAAGACGAGGCCTTGTTCATCGCTCAAGAGATCACTCGGCTCATTGCCTCCGAGTCAGTGGCTCCCGCCGACGTGGCAGTGATGTACCGCGCCAACGCTCAATCCCGCGCCATTGAGGAGCGGTTCATCCGTGCGGAGATTCCTTACAAAGTGGTGGGCGGCACTCGCTTCTACGAGCGCAAAGAGATCAAGGACATGCTCGCGTATCTCGCGGCCGTGGTGAACGAGGATGACGACGTCGCTCTGCGTCGCATCATCAACACACCTAGGCGAGGTATTGGGGACACCGCGATTGAGGCGGTGGAGAAGTTCCGTAGGGAACTCGCCAACGAGGCTGCTCGCCGGGGCGAGCCTGCGGTGAGTTTTGGTGCTGCCTTACGCAGGGTGGACGAGACGGGACTCGCCCCGCGAGCGGTACGCGCCGTCACCGACTTCTTGGTGCTCATGGACGATCTGCGCTCGCTTGCTGCCGACAACGGGCCCGCGGGTGTGCTCGACGCGATCGCTGACCGCTCCGGAATGCTCGCTGAACTGCGCAGGTCTGACGATCCCCAAGACGCTAGCCGCGTGGAGAACGTCATGGAGCTCGTGGCGGTGGGTCGCGAGTTCTCTGACGACAACCCGGCAGGCACGCTCGAGGACTTCCTGGAGAAAGTCGCTTTAGTGGCCGATGCCGATCAGATTCCCGACGCCGACGGCAGTGGAGGCGTGGTGACCCTGATGACGTTGCACACCGCCAAGGGCCTCGAGTTCCCCGTGGTATTCCTCACCGGACTAGAGGACGGCACATTCCCCCACATCCGCTCCATCGAGTCCGGGAACTCCAAAGACCTCGAAGAAGAGCGGCGCCTCGCGTACGTGGGCCTGACTCGCGCTCGAGAACGGCTTTACTTGACACGTGCCGAGGTGCGCGCAAGTTGGGGCGCCCCGCAGTACTTTGCGGCCTCACGTTTTGTCACGGAAGTACCCACCGACCTGGTGGAGTGGCGGCGGTCAGAGGCATCAGCCGCGCGGCTGCGCACCCAGGATGAGCGCCGTGGCGGCGGCGGATGGTCGAGCACCTATGGCTCCGGGGGCTCATACGGTGGCAGTCAGGATCGCGACGACGGCAACACCTACAGCCGTGCCGGAGCCATCCGTACCCGCAGCGTGCCGCCCAGCCCGCCTGGGGCATCGGCCGCAGACGATTTGGGCCTTGCCATAGGAGACAGGGTGACGCACGACAAGTACGGCCTCGGCTCTGTAGTGGGTCTCGAAGGCGCTGGCCGCAACGCGGTAGCAAAGGTGGACTTTGGTGCCCCCGAGGGTGTCAAGCGGCTCTTGTTGCGGTTCAATCCCATGTCCAAGCTGTAGGCCTCAACCGCAACGCGTACGCAGTTAGGCTGTTCCTCAACTCTTAACCCTTCCGGAGGCATGCGTGGAAAAGACGTCCAAAGTTTCGATCGTCGGAGCAGGCGCGGTAGGCGCAACGCTCGCCTACGCGGGCCTGATGCGCGGATTTGCTCGCACGGTTGCACTCTTTGATGTCAACAAGGCCAAAGTGGAAGCGGAGGCGCTTGACCTCGCACAGGGTGTGCAGTTCATGCCCGAGGCACGAGTGCTCGGTAGCAATGAAGTGGACGTGTGTGCGGACTCCGATGTCGTGGTCGTCACCGCAGGTGCCAAGCAGCAACCTGGTCAAAGCCGCCTAGAGCTCGCGGAAGCGACCATAGGCCTGATGGACAAGATCATCCCGCCGCTCATCAAGGTCTCACCCCATGCTGTGTACATCCTTGTCACCAACCCTGTCGATGTGGTGACGTTTGCGGCGCTCAAACGCTCCGGTATGGATCCACGCCGCATGTTCGGCTCCGGTACGGTGCTTGATTCCTCGCGCCTTCGCTACCGGATCGCCCACGAATGCGGTGTGGCCGTGAGCAACGTTCACGCCTATATCGCCGGTGAGCACGGCGACTCTGAGGTCCCCCTGTGGAGTTCAGCGACCATTGGCGGCGTGCCCCTTACCGAGTGGCATGACCAAGATGGCCGCGTGGTGATGGATACGGCAATGCGTGATCAGGTCAGTCACGAGGTACGTGACAGCGCCTACAAAATCATCGAGGGCAAGGGTGCTACCAACTTTGCTATCGGCATTGCTGGCGCGCGCATTGTGGAGGCCGTGCTTGGGGATCAGAACCGTGTGTTGCCGGTGTCCACATTGATCGACTACCCGGGTGTGGGAGAGGTATGCATGTCCTTGCCCGCTGTGGTGGGGCGTGGAGGAATCCATCACCGCGTTGACGTGCCCCTGGACGCGGGGGAGCAGGCCAGCCTTGAAAAGTCGGCTCGATCCATCAAGGCCGTTGCCGATCGCTTTGGGGTCTAGTCCCGAATTCCCACGGTCAGATCATCACGCGACGCGTGGATGATGACTGGCGTGCCGAGCGCGACGTGTTCCACCAACTCGAGAACGTCCTCGTTGTGGAGCCGAATGCACCCGTTGGAGACAGACTGCCCTATGAGAGCTGGCTCATTAGTGCCATGGATCGCTAGTTGGGGTGGTGCGCCGTTGAACGTCTCCAAGACTTCCGAGAACCCGCTCAGCCCCAGCGCGTAAGCCCCGTAGACGCCTGTGTCGTTGTGTGTGGAGTCCAA
Organism: Actinomycetes bacterium; assembly: GCA_023428185.1. GTDB lineage: Bacteria > Actinomycetota > Actinomycetes > Actinomycetales > Demequinaceae > Demequina. The sequence continues at coordinate 4,343 of JAEYYZ010000210.1, read as the reverse complement.
GGGATCTGTCACTGAGTAAACCCCCGGTGGGGTGGGGGTTTGGTCCGTCCCCACCGCCACAGGTGCCGTCAGGATCAGCTCCTCGCCGTCCCACAGTTCCAACTCCCGCTCCGCGACGAAAACATGAACACTCACCGTGGTGCGCGTGACCGAGACGTCCTCCGCTCGGATCCACCCCGTGGTCTGGTTGGGCTGCACGGGAACCAAGACGTGAAACCAGGTGGCGTCGCCTACGACCTTCTCTTCAAGGGCGAGCAATGTGCGGGGATGGGAGACCGCGCTCCACGGACTCAGCGAGTGCACCACGCGCCCGTCAGGCGCGTCGAAAACCTGTAACTCTTCCACCGCAGTGGTAGCGACGATGCCCGGCGGGCTCCACAGGGCGATGGTTGCTCCAGTGGATGGGTCAGACGGCGTAGGTGCGGCCGATTCCCAACTGGACTGGGGGGCCGCAGGTGCGGGACGTCTGCCATCGGCTTGCGACCATGCAATCAACGCTAGCGTGACCACCACCACCGCGCCGGCGATGAGCGGCAGGAGCTTGTTCCGTGTGAGCATGCCCTATCTTTTCACCCGTCGTGAGCGATGCCGCACGTGTTAGCCCGTGAACGCTGCCCCTACGCCTGCAGCAACAGGGTCGTAGATGACGCCGTCCACGTCGCCGTCCAGGTCGAGGTGATCCCCGTCGACGATGGTGTACGTCGCAGTGGTTCCAGAGAAAGTAGCGGACTCGATCTTGGACCAGGTTCCTTCGTCGATCTTCCACATCTGGTTCACAGGTGCCGCAAAATTCCACGTCACGGTGGACGCCCATCCCTCGCCCGGCAATTGGATGCAGAAGCCGAATCCGCCGTACGGGAATGCCACGCCAGCCGGGGGTGTGCCGCCGATTTCTGCAAGCGTGTAGGTGTTGACGCAATCCCAATCGAGCGCATTGGTAAGGGTGGCAGTGGCGATCAACTGGGCGTTCGCGTCGTAGTACTCGAGCACGAGGTCCGGCACCACTTCTACTGCTCCGATGTCACAACCAGCGTCTCCATCAAGGAGCAAGTCTTCACGGGAGACATAGCGCTGGTCGTATTCGAGACGGTCGTCGTCGTCGATCGCTTCAAGGCACACATCGGCTGGCATCGCGTCTACGAGCACACTCGTTGACGAAGGAAGTCGAGTCTTGGTGAGTCCACCGTTGTGCGCAAGGGCTCCCAGGCCCGGGTTGAGCCCAGAGCCGATGTCGCCCGTTCCGTCCCAGTTGTCGGTGCAACTGCCATCTTGGTCAAAGTTGTAGGTGCGCGACGATGCCGGGGATCCGGAACAGCCCGTGGTACCTAGAGCGTCAGCGAACACGGATGCGTAGGGCTGGACATTGGAGTTCCTTACCGCGACATGGGCTCCGCCGGTGGTGGCACGGTTCCCTGTAAAGGTCGAGTGGTAGGTCCGGAGTTCGTATTCATGAGCGTAGATCGCACCACCCGAAGCGCCGGCGGTGTTCGCGTCAAACGTCGAGTTCCAGTGATACGAGTAGTCGTCGTCACCGGCCGTGTAGACGGCTCCGCCGTCCTCCTGGGCGGAGTTGCCGTTGAAAGTGCTGGAATACGAATCGGCGTAATTGTTGGCCCAGGTAGCCCCGCCAGAAAGAGCAGCCGTGTTGCCAGAGAACGTGGAACTGTCGGCACGGAAACTTCCGTCTTCAACGTAGAACACTCCACCGTTAGCCTGCGACACGTTGTGAGCGAACTGGGAGTATTCGGCGTCAACGCCTCCAGTGGCGGTGTACAGGGCGCCTCCTGAACCCTGCGCGGAGTTGCTGGAGAGAGTGGAGTTCTCGACGTCTACATAGAAATCGACAAACACTGCTCCGCCTCGCCCGCCGGCGCTGTTTCCCGTCAGCGTGGAGAACTCGATGTCGAGATCCTCGCCCACCCACAGCGCGCCGCCGTCACCGTTGCTCGAGTTGTTCGTGAACTCCGAGTGGATGACCGAGACCGTTTGTGCATCTGCCCAGAGCGCGCCTCCTTGGGCGCCCGGACTAGTCGCGTGGTTGTTGGAGAACTGTGATCCGTCCACGTACACGTCGAAGGCGTACGCAATCTGAACCGCACCTCCGTGAGACCCGGTGCTGGTGTTGCCCGAGAACGAGGAGTCATAGAGGTACACATATTGGTACGCGTCGATCCTCACTGGCTGCTGCGCGAGCTCAAATCCCGTCACCGATACGTTTTCGATGGTGACGCTTTGCCCCGAAGTGATGTCGAGGATCCGTTCGCTGGCGCTACCGGAGAGACTGAGGTTCTCTACGGTGACGTAGCCCGCAGTCGTGAGTGCGAGAAAGCCGGCGGAGTTGTCGAGCGTCACCGTGTGCCCGTCGCCGTCCACTGTGAGGTCAACGGCGTCGCCAGTAGTGAACTCAATCTCACCGCCACTCCACGTGAAGTCGTCGGTCAGGGTGATGACATGGGCAAGGTCCGATGAGGCTTGCGCCGTCGCGATTGCTACCTCGAGTTCCGCGCCGCTTGCCGCAGTCAGGTTCTCCGCACGGGCGGGGGTGGCAAGAGCGACGATGCCCCAGGTAGCGGCCAGTGCGGACACCGCAGTAAACGCGAGGGCGCGGCGGCGAGCGGGCACAGAGGTGGACAGCACGGAGGCTCCTTATTTAGACAGTTGTCGGAAACCTACCAGGCCCGACGGTGGTGCGTCGACGACTTCTTTGTGCGCAGTGCGCACCGGCTGGATCACGTGCAAGCGCGCGCACCATTAGGCTTGACCCGCACACCCCACCACTTCGCGCACACCCCGCGCGCCTGCGATCCCAAAAGGACTCAGATGGACCTCTTCGAATACCAAGCTCGTGACATGTTCGAAAAGCACGGGGTGCCCGTGTTGCCTGGCATCGTTGCTACTTCCCCGCTCGAGGCCAGAGCCGCGGCTGAGCAACTTGGTGGCGGCACCGTCGTGGTGAAAGCTCAAGTGAAGACTGGTGGTCGCGGCAAGGCTGGCGGCGTGAAGGTGGTACACAATCCGGCCGACGCTGAAGCGGCCGCTGAAGCCATCCTGGGAATGGATATCAAAGGGCACACGGTCCACGCCGTGATGATCGCGGCGGGCGCCAAGATTGCCCAAGAGTTCTATTTCTCCCTGCTCCTTGACCGCGCCGAGCGCAGATACCTGGCCATGTGCTCCGTGGAAGGTGGCATGGACATCGAGCAGCTCGCGGTGGAGCGCCCCGATGCTCTCGCCCGGGTGGCGGTGGACCCGTTGGTAGGCATCGACCAGGCAAAGGCCGCCGAGATTGTTGCCGCAGCCCGTTTCCCGGAGGAACTCAGGGCGCCCGTGGGGGATGTGCTCCAGAAACTGTGGACCGTGTACACCGCCGAAGACGCCACCTTGGTGGAAGTCAATCCGCTGGTTCTCACGGAAGACGGGAAAGTGATCGCACTGGACGGCAAGGTGACGTTGGACGACAACGCGTCGTTCCGCCAGCCGGGCCATGAGGCGCTGGTCGACAAGGCGGCAGAAGACCCGCTGGAAGCCAAAGCCAAGGCACTGGACCTCAACTACGTCAAGCTCGACGGCGCGGTGGGCGTTATTGGAAACGGCGCGGGCCTCGTGATGTCCACGCTCGATGTGGTGGCTTACGCAGGTCAGCAGTTCGGCGGCGTGAAGCCCGCCAATTTCCTGGACATCGGTGGCGGCGCGTCGGCGGCTGTGATGGCCAATGGACTCGACGTGATCCTCAATGACCCCCAAGTGAAGAGTGTCTTTGTCAACGTGTTCGGCGGTATTACCTCGTGCGTTGAGGTCGCCAACGGCATTGTGGGCGCGTTGGAATCCCTTGGGGCTGCCGCGTCTAAGCCTCTAGTGGTGCGCCTTGACGGCAACGCCGTGGAGGAGGGCCGGGCCATCCTCGCCGCTGCCAACCACCCGCTCGTGACCATTGTTGACACTATGGATGGCGCCGCGGCCAAAGCCGCTGAGCTCGCCGCCGCTTAAGGAGCAGTCATGGCAATCTTCCTCACCGCAGCATCCAAGGTGCTGGTGCAAGGCATGACCGGCGCGGAGGGCATGAAGCACACGTCACGCATGCTCGCCTCGGGAACCAACATCGTGGCCGGAGTCAACCCGCGCAAGGCTGGCGAAGAAGTCGAGTTTGAGGATCGCACGGTTGCGGTCTACGGCACCGTGGCCGATGCCATGGCCGCCACGGGCGCCGACGTCTCGGTGATCTTTGTCCCGCCCGCCTTCACCAAGTCCGCAGTGATTGAGGCCGTGGATGCGGGAATGCCTCTCGTGGTGATCATCACCGAGGGTGTTCCGGTCAAGGACACTGCCGAGTTCTTCACCTATGC
>JAEYYZ010000206.1 GCA_023428185.1 Actinomycetes bacterium | reverse complement strand
TTGACCGGGGCTGTGACGGGGCTGGGGGCGGTTGCTGTCATGCGTGCAGCACTGGACGCCAATGCGGACTGCCGCGTGTTACTGGCGTCGTCTGCCGAGATTTACGCGGGCGTGCCGCAGCAACGCTACTCCGAGGACAGCGCTATCGCCCCGCTCAACCCTTATGGCGCGGCCAAGGCTTATGCCCACCAGATGGCGCGAGTCTTCCGTTCGCAGGGTGCATTTGTGGCCAGCGCGGTGTTGTTCAACCACGAGTCGCCACGGCGGCCGCTGAGCTTTGTCACCCGCAAGATCACCCATGGTGCGGCCGCAATTGCGGCGGGTCAGGCATCGGAATTGGTGTTGGGCAACCTGGACGCGAAGCGCGACTGGGGATGGGCGCCCGACTATGTAGACGCCATGATCCGTGCGGTGCGCCATGACGCTGCCGACGAGTTTGTGGTCGCCACCGGCACGGCGCATTCGGTGCGCGACTTTGCACTCGCGGCCCTGAGTGCAGCAAGGGTGGATGGGGGAGAGAGCCTCATCACCAGTGACCCGCGATTTGAGCGGGCGGCCGATGCTCCGGTGCTCATTGGCGACGCTAGCAAGGCCAAGGTGGAACTGGGATGGGAGACCACCAAGACCTTCGAGGAGATCGTGGCGGCAATGGTGCGCGCCGATCTAGAGGCGCTCGGTCGCGCTTGAGCAGGTTGGCGACTCAAGCCGGCTGGATGATGTCCCGCAGGATGTCCTTGGTGCCTTGGCTAGACAGCGCGGCGTAGTTGCCTCCCTTGGCGTTCTGAAGCACGGGCCCGAGCCTGAGCAGACGCGCTCGCGGGTAGGCGGCCCGCTTGGTCTCAAAATGTTGCTTGCGCCTGGCCAGGTCCAGCACCTCCTGCGGGACTTCCATCCGCTCTAGGCGCGCAACCAAGTCAGTGGAGCGGCGGGAGAGTTTCACCAGGCGGTCGGCACGCGGAACCCGTAGTTGGGCCAGACGGTGCTTGAGTGTGGGTGCCTTCACGCCAATCTGATTCCCCCCGTGGACGCGATAGTCAATGAGCGTCTGCTCCAGCGTGTCCATGCCGCCGCGAGCTGCGGCGAGGATGGCGAGCCATTCGTCGTGCACCCAATCCGGGGCCAGCGGGAAGGCGTCCTTGAGAAGCGAGCGCCGCACAAGGGTAGCCGCCCCGGTCACCACGTTGCGGCGGATGAGTTGCTGGAACCCATGCCCGGCGTGGAACTGAGCGAGGTCTTCAGGGCTCACGTAGAGCGCGCCTAGCAACGAGTCGCCTGTGGGCTGACCGTCTGCGTCCACTACGCGTGCGTCCGCGTTGACGAGCAGGAGGTGGGGGTTGGTGGAGAGGTGCTCCACGGCCACCTTGAGTCGGTCTGGGTGCCACACATCGTCTTGGTCACTCAACGCGATGAACTCGCCCGTACACGCCGCCAACGCGCGTTCAAAGTTGGGGACTACGCCCCCCGCGCGGTCTGTGGATTCCAAGCTGAAGCGCGTGGGCCCGTCGTAATTGGCGATGAACTCCCTGACGCGATCGACTGTGGCGTCCGTGGAGGCGTCGTCAAAGACCAGGACCTCTGTGGCCGGGAGTGACTGCGCCGCGATCGATTCCAATTGCTCGGTCACATACCGCTCCCCGTTGTACGTGCACAGGGCTACCGAGACGGCGGGCGCACTCGAGGACATGCGGTCAGCCTAGTGCGGCCTACGAACGGAGCCGATGCTCCGTGTCCATGGCGAGGACGCGGGATGCCAACGCCTTGGCCTCAGCGAGGTCGTGGGTCACCACAATGCCCGCGATGCCGTTGCCGGTGAGGATGTCTCGCACGTCCACCGCCAGGCGCTTGCGCAGGGTGGCGTCTAGAGAGCTGAGCGGCTCGTCCAACAACATCACTCGCGGTGCGGGGGCCAGTGACCGGGCCAGGGCCACCCGCTGCCGCTCGCCGCCGGAAAGCTGATCCACGGAGCGGTCGCCCATTCCCTCGAGGCCCACAAGGGCGAGGAGCTCCTCAACGCGCCGTTGCCGAGCCGCTGCGTCCACCTTGCTCATCTCCAGCCCAAAGCTAATGTTGCGCGCTACCGAACGGTGAGGGAACAACTGGCCATCTTGAAACACCATGCCCACACCGCGCTGGTGCACGGGCAGCGTGGAAAGGTCCTCGCCAACCCACTCGATACGACCTTCACACGGCACGATGCCCGCAATAGCGGCGAGTAGCGAGGACTTGCCGCTACCGGAGGGTCCCACCACCGCCACGACCTCTCCGGGAGCCACGGTGAGAGAGGCACGATCCACGGCCAGGTTGACTCCGTAGCGCACCGTGACCTCCTGGACGCTCAGTCCCTGAGATGGGACCACCGGGTGCTTGCTGGTCATGGATTCACCACCGCCTCGAGTTTGCGATTATCGGCCGCGAGCATCAGCGCCGCAGTGAGCACGGCGAGGATCACTGCGAGCGCGAACGCGAGGCCCACACTCTCGGATCCGGGACGTCCTAGCAACCTGAAGATCAGCACGGGGAGGGTTTCAGTGCCTGGTCGCGCCAAGAACGTGGCGGCACCAAACTCGCCCAGTGAAACGGCCGCGGCGAGTCCCGCCGCCATGGCTGTGGACCGGCGCACTAGGGGCCACTCGACGTGGGTCCACACCCTCCACGGGGAGGCGCCCAGGCTTGCCGCAGAATTGAGCAGAGCCGGGTCGATGCCACGCATAGCGGGCACTATGACGCTCGCCGCGAGGGGCAAGGCAATGATGGTGTGCGCCACAGGCATGAGCAACTGGTTCTCTACCAGACTGAACCCGCCCGGCAAGGGCCTGGCCAACGTGAGCAGTGAACCCAGTCCCACCACTACAGAGGACACCCCAAGGGGCAAGAGCAATGCGCCATAGAGCAATCCACCTCGGGGTCGCCGTGAGATCACCACGGCTGCCGCCAGTGCAAGCACAGTGGCAGTGAAGCCCACGACCACCGCAATTCCCAGAGACCGGCCGGCCGCACTGACGGCCGAGGAGCCGGTCCCGGCGAGTAAGTCACCTGAGAAGGCTTGGGTGTAATGAGCCACACCCAGGCCGCCATCCACCGTGAGCGACCTGTGGACGAGTGCCACCGCTGGCGCCACGAGTAACGCCACTGCTGGGGCCAGTCCCAACGCCACCACCATGCGCTCCCGCGCGGTGGGAAGCCCGTGTGCCGTGCCATGCGCTCGCGACTTCCACGCCCCGCTGTGGCGAGCCCGCAAGCGAGACACCACCCACAACGTCACAGCGATCACCACAATCTGCAGGATTCCAAGTACGGCCGCCGCACTGAGGTTGAGGAACCAGTTGGCCTGCAACCAAATCTCGGTGTCGATGGTGGACACCGTGCCGCCACCAATCACGATCACCACGCCAAAGGAAGCCGAACAGAACAACCACACCGTGGCGGCCGCCGCCGCCAACGCGGGCGTCAGCGCAGGCACGCGCACGTGCCACACGGCCCGCCAATGGCTCGCCCCCAAGGTGCGCGCGGCGTAGTACGCACGATCATCCAGGCTCGCCCACACCGGACCCACAATGCGCACCACTACCGCGATGTTGAAGAACACCAATGCGGCGAGGATAGTGAGCGTGGCACCCCAGTCGCTGGCACCCAGTGCGGAGTCGTTCACCAAGGCCCTAAAGGCCGTGGCCACCACGATGGTGGGCAACACAAACGGCACAGTGACGAGCGCGATCAACACCCGACTACCGCGCCACGGGCGCCGGAACAACGCCCACGTGGCAGGCAGGCCCACCGCGAGGGTCAACACCGTGCCTATTCCCGCCAACCACAGGGTGGTGAGGGTGGCATCGGCGATGCGAGGCCATGGCATGGTGGCGGTCCCTGCCTCGCCCACACCCCGTGCAATAAGCGCGAGGGTGGGCCAAGCGAAAAACACGGCGATGAACACCGCGGGTGGAACCGCCAACCACCAAGACCGGACGCTGACAGGGCGTGCCGGAACTATCCGAGCACGATCGATGTCCACGTCAGCACTAGCTCTTCTCGCTCCTGGTCAATGCGCTCGGAAGGCATAGACCACGGCGTGTCAGCAAGCGGCGCGTAGTCGAGCCACTCTTGGGGGATGGTGGCCGTCTCAGACACGGGGTAGACGTACATCGAGTAGGGAAGCTCGGACTGGAAGGCGTCCGAGAGCATCCAGTCGATCACCTGCTGCGCGCCGTCGGGGTTCTTGGCGCCAGCGAGCACTCCGGCATACTCCACTTGGCGGAAGCACGTGTCCAGCAGCGCAGCCGTGGTGGGCTCGCCATCGATGACTTCTGAGGGTGGGGACGAGGCGTAACTGAGCACAATGGGCCGGTCGCCGCCGTAGTTGGGTGCAGAGAAGTCCACAAAGTACGTGTCAGACCAACTGCCTGTGACGCGTAGCCCGTTGTCGTTGAGCGCTTCCCAGTACGCAGTCCAGTCTTCGCCCAAAGCGGAGACCGTAGCAAGCAAGAATGCCAAACCCGGCGAGGATGTGGCCGGGTTGGTCACTGAAACGAGGTTCGCATACTCCGGCTTGAGCAGGTCCTCCAAGGTGGCTGGCACCTCTAGCGAGCGGGACTCAAAATACGTGAGGTCCACGTTGAGACACACGTCAGAAAAGTCGATGGCCGTTAGACCTTCCGCTGTCGGAAGGCTGCTGTAGAGATCCGACTCGGTTGCAGGCGCCACTGACACGTAGGGCGCGAGCACTCCCTCCCCAGCAACGCGAGAAGCGAACGAGTTGTCGATGCCATACACGGCATCGGCCAAAGGCGCATCCTTGGTGAGGATCAACTGGTTGACCAAAGCCCCACCGTCTCCGTTGGCTACAAAGATCACGTCCAAACCGGATTCGGCTTCAAAAGCTTCAACGGTCGCGTCAGGGATGGAGAAGCTGTCATGGGTGAGGACGCGGACAGTCCCAGTGGCTTCGGCGGGTGTCGGGGACGCATCGTCGGTGGGGGTGGAACTGGAGCAAGCCGTGAGTGCAAGCACGGTCACGGCGGTGGTGGCAATGCCAAGGCGCATAGTGCGCATGAATCCTCCAACGGATTGGAGGGGACGAGACTCGACTCCCTACGCCGGTGTTAACCGGATCAGGTTCGAGGGTCTGCGGCTGTCCGCACTCTCAGCGCTCTTGATCCGGCTTGGTGCCGGGAAGCGCTCCCCTGTCGTCCTTTGAGTCTAGCTCTTCCACACGCAACTTCAGCAAAGTGACTTGTTCTGCCAGGTCGCGGGCTTTGGCTTCGAGCGAGGTCAGTTCCGCGGCGTGCTGGATGCTCACCAGGAACAGGATGGCGATGGAGACAAAGAACACGAGGTTGACGGGGAGCTCCACGCCGGTGATCTGCGCGCCCCATTCAAGCGTCTGGGGGAAGACGCCCGCCAACAGTGCGAGAGTGCCTGCAAGCATCCACCAAATGGCGTGGCGCTCGCGCAACCTGCGCTGGCGGAGCAGGGAGATCACCACCAAGAGCACGACGGCCGCTGCCGCCACCGCGAAGATGTAAGTCCGCAGGGTCACGATGCCACTCCTTCTTCGCTCGTCACTTGCGGGCGGACATACGCGAAGATGAGGGCTATGTTGGCGCGGGCAAGATACAAGCCCGCCTTGAGCGGATTGTGGGAAGGCACTCCGCCTGCCCGATCCCGCATCGCCACGGGGACTTGAGTGACCCGCAGACCGGCACGACTTGCCATGACGAGAGACTCGATTGTGTCGCCCAAGTATTCGGCCGGGTAATTGCGGGCAAAGAAGCGGATAGCCCTGGGTCCCGATGCCCGCAAGCCCGACGTCGTGTCTGTCAGTTTGGCGCGGGCAGTACGGCTGATGGATTTGGCCAGCAACCAACTGGCCCAGCGCCGCGGGCCTCGCATCTTGTACGAGCCCACTCCTGCGAACCGAGCACCAATCACGATGTCGTGGGTGTCGAGTTGCTCCAGAAGCTTGGGGATGGTGGCGGGGTCGTGCTGGCCGTCCGCATCCACTTGGACGACGGCCGAGTAGCCGTGTTCCTCGGCGTACTTGAAGCCAAAGCGCATGGCACCGCCCACGCCAAGATTGAAGGGCAGGACAGCAACCCGCGCACCGGCGTTTCTCGCGTGGTGAGAGGTGCCATCGGTGGAGCCATCGTCCACCACGAGCACGTCAACGTGGGGTAGCGTGGAAAGCGTCTCCCGCACGATTCCCCCCACCGATGCGGACTCGTTGAATGCGGGCATGACCACCAGAGTTCGCGCCGCGGGGTCCGCCATGGGGGAACTCTAGCACCGAGCCTTTGACCGATTCCGGCGGTGCGGAGTCAGGCGCTCGGAGCGTTAGTGGCGGTTCGCAGAATAGTGGTTCCGGTGAGTGCAGACTCCAGCACTGCGTCGATGACAGAAGCAGTTTCCACACCTTCGCGCATGGTCACGTGGTTGTTCGCCTTGCCCAGCACCGCGTCGCGGAAAGCGGCGTGCTCGGCAGCCAAGGGCTCCACCTTGGGGATGGCAAAGCGAGTGACATCGCCCTCCACCACGCCGCGGAAGCCAGCAATGGCATCCCAGGTCGTGGCAACTGTCCCGTTGGCGTAGAAAGTGAGATCGGCGGTGAGGGTGTCAGCCACGAATGCTCCCCTCTCACCGGTCACCACGGTCATGCGTTCCTTCATGGGCGACAGCCAGTTCACCAAGTGGTTGGCCACCGTCCCGTTTGCAAACAGTCCGGTGATGGACACCAAGTCCTCATGTTCGCGGCCGCTCTGGTGGGCCACTTGCGCACTGATAGAGGAGTAGGTGGACTGAGCGACCCAGGCAGCAAGGTCAACGTCGTGGGTTCCGAGGTCGCGCACCACGCCCACGTCGGCAATACGGGCAGGGAACGGGCCCTGACGGCGCGTGACGATCTGGTAAATGTCGCCAAGATCGCCATTCTCCAGGCGCGCGCGCAAGTTCTGCACAGCGGGGTTATACCGCTCAATATGCCCCACGCCGCCCACCAAACCCTTGGCCTCAAAGGCATCGGCCACACGGATAGCAGATTCAAGGTCGTGCGCGAGCGGCTTCTCAACCAACGTGTGGACGCCAGC
>JAEYYZ010000198.1 GCA_023428185.1 Actinomycetes bacterium | reverse complement strand
CCAGTGGTGTCACGAGGGATAGGCACAATCGAGTCTTGCCAGCGCATCACCAAGATGGACCGCGCCACCGCCTCGTCAAGGCGCTCACGCGGCAAGGTTCCCGCGTTCACGGCGGCCACGATTCCCGCGTGTGCGGCCGCTACATCGGCGGGAATCACCACGGCGTCCGCTCCCGCCGCGAGCGCCGCTACCGCGGCATCTCCGGCACCGTATGAGTCTGTAATGGCACCCATGTTGAGTGCATCGGTCACCGCTAGGCCGGTGAAGCCAAGTTCATCGCGCAAGTAGGCATATGCCGCAGGCTCGAGCGAGGCTGGCCCTGCCCCCCATGCGGGAACGGCAATATGTCCCATCATCACGGCAGGAACACCCTCGTTGACGGCTCGCCGGAAGGGAATCAGATCCCACTTCTCCACCACGGCAAAGTCGGTGGTCAGCACGGGCAGGGCATCGTGCGAATCCACGGTGACCGAGCCGTGGCCCGGGAAGTGTTTGACGGTGGGAATGATTCCGCCTTGGAGGAATCCCTCTGACGCGGCTGCCACGGTGTCGGCCACGTTGGGCATCTGTGAGCCTGCAGAGCGAACCCTGATGACGGGATCCGCCATGCCTACGGTGATGTCCGCCACGGGAGCAAAGTCCAGCGTGAAGCCCAAGGCCTCCATGTCAGCCGCCAAGAGCGCATAAGCATTGGTGACGATCCGCTTGTCGCTGGCCGAGCCCGCCGCCATAAAGCCAGGCATGTCCGGGACCACCGGTGCAAGCCTTGCCACCGTTCCGCCCTCCTGATCCACCGCCACGATCGCTGGCCAATCGCGACCGTCCGCTGCAACGGCATCGTGAATGCTTGCGGTCAAAGCCGTGGTTTGAGACGCGTCAACAATGGAACCCGTCATGAGGATGAGCCCACCCAGGTGGTATTGGCTCACTAGTGCGGCCGCGCCCGCCGGATCAGGAGAAGACCACGCAGGGATGAGGACTTGCCCTGCGGCCCGTTCAAGGGGCAGCTGGCGCGCGTCCTCAAGCGCTTGCTCCCACTCATCCTCCGTGGGCCCCCACGCCAGAGTGGGCGGCGGGGGCGGGGATGGTTCAACGCTGGGGCTAGGGGTCACCGAGGGTGTAGGAGAAGGCGACGCACTGATCTCTGGAGCGGATTCTTGGGTATACCGATACACGGCAAATGCACCCGCACCCAGGGCAATTACCACTACTGCGGCTGCAATGCCGCGCGCGGGCCTCATACCGAGATGGTACTGAGAGGCATTGAGGAGTCAACCCCCAAAGCCAAAGAGCCGGGCTTGACGCCCGCTCGCACCACGGCAGATCCCAGCGCTGCAATCATCGCGCCATTGTCAGTGCAGTAGCGAATCGGTGGAATGCGCACATCGATCCCAGCTTGCGCTCCCCGCTCCATCGCAAGCTCGCGCAATTGGCTGTTGGCGCTGAACCCGCCGCCAATCACCACGGTGTCCACGCCAAAGTCTTCGCACGCGCGCAGCGTCTTGGCAACCAAGACATCCGCCACGGCTGCCGCAAAGCTTGCCGCGACATCGGCTGCAGGCACTTCGCGCCCGGAGTCCTCACACGCTTCAATCCACCTGGCCACCGCAGTCTTGAGCCCCGAGAACGAGAAGTCGTAGGCGTACTTGTCACGGTCTTTGGGGGCCGTCAATGCACGCGGGAACGCAATGGCGTTGGGGTCGCCTTCTCGCGCCAGACGGTCCACGTGCGGACCGCCTGGGTACGGCAGACCAAGGATGCGGCCGACCTTGTCAAAGGCCTCGCCTGCGGCGTCGTCCAACGTGTGCCCCAGTTCGGTGACGTCGGTAGCGGCATCGTTCAAGAGGAGCAACGACGTGTGCCCGCCCGAAACTACGAGGCCTAATGAGCGCTTTGGCAAGGGTCCGTGCACCAATTCATCCACCACGGCATGGCCGATGACATGGTTGACCCCGTAGAGCGGCTTGCCGAGCGCAACAGACAGAGCCTTGGCTGCGGCAACGCCCACGGTGAGCGAGCCCACCAGTCCCGGCCCCGATGCCACTGCGATGGCATCGACGTGGTCGAGAGACACCTCCGCCTTGTTCAGAGCGGCTTCGAGAGTGGGCACAAAGGACTCGAGATGTGCCCGGGAAGCCACCTCAGGCACGATCCCACCAAACCGGGCATGCTCATCCATGGATGAGGCCACCACGTCCGCAAGCAACTCGGTGCCTCGCACCAAGGCCACGCCCGTCTCGTCGCAGGTGCTCTCAATACCCAGAACCAGCGGCTCACTGTGTTGTGGCGTCATCGCGAGGCATCCTGTCCTACGGCGTGAGGCTGAACCGCTCCCACTGCGCGCTTCATGACCACGGCGTCGATATCTCCGGGTTGGTAGTACCGCTTGCGCACACGTACATCGTGAAAGCCAAAGTCTCGATACAAGGCCAGAGCGGGAGCGTTAGTGACAGCAACCTCAAGCCACGCCGCGTGCGCACCCACGCGCGCGGCCTCAGCCAAGAAGTCTTCCAGGAGGGCCCTACCAATCCCGGCCCTGCGCGCATCGGGCGTCACCGCAAGGTTCATGAGGTGGAAGGCGTCGCCGTCAAAACCGTAGATCGCGTATCCCGCGAGTTCACCGTTGCGCTCGGCGCCGCGGTAGCGCTTCAACCCATAGGTGAAGTCCTCGCGGATCAGTTCGGCAGACCACGCGGCAGGACCAAAAATGAGCTGCTCCTGTTGCGCCACCCACTCGAGATCCTCTTTCTCAAGGTCCCGCAACACCACGGCGCGGTTCATGAGGCAGCTCCGTGAACATCGGGCCTGCGTAGGTACAAGGGCTCTGCGGGAAGCACTGTGATGCCCGATGCCCTGGCTAGGTCAGCCACCGCCACCAGGTCCGCAGGGTGAGGGTCAGTCAGCGTGGCATCGGGAAACGCTTCCGGGTACAACACGGCACCCCGGCCGAGCACGTCACCCTCCACGGGGACGTCGGCGGGCGCGCTGACGTCCGGCCCGGCCACGCGTGCGCCGTCCACATACCGTGCCCAGTAAACCTCGCGGCGCCGGGCATCTCCCACCACTGTGCACGTGCCTCCGTGCCGGTAGCCCACTGCGTCCAATGAACACACCCCGTCAACCGGCACGTTCCATGCGTACGCCAAGGTACGCGCGGTCACGAGCCCTACCCGGAGGCCGGTGAATGGCGCTGGCCCTGTACCCACCACCACGCGCTCAGGGGTGCTGACGCCCCCTTCGGTGAGGACCTCGCGCACCAGACCAGCAAGAAGTTCGGCATGACCCCTGGGGGCAAACTCGGAGCGGAAGGCCACCACCCGGCTGGGACTCGATGGCGTGCCGCCGTCCACGAGCGCCACACTGATGGCAGCGGAAGTGTCAATGGCCAGAATCACGCGGGTCCCCTTGGAGCTCTAGGTGCGGGTGCACTGTAGCCCAACGCTCTCCGTGGCCGGTAATGGTCACCGTCCTGGTACCGGCATCGGGCGCTTGGGGATCAAACTCACCGCCACGATCCCTGTCAATGACAATCTCCAGCCGATTGTCCGCGAGCGCCTCCGCCTTGCCTTCGCCCCATTCCACGAGCGTCACTGCCTCCTCAAGGGAAGAGTCAAGGTCGAGGTGGTCCAGTTCATCAAGGGAGGTGAGCCTGTACGCGTCCACGTGCACCAGGTCAGGGCCGTCCACTTCGCTGGGATGAGCCCGCGCAATGATGAAGGTGGGGCTGGCAATAGGTCCGCGCACACGCAAACCTGCGCCGATGCCCTGGGCAAGTGTGGTCTTGCCAGCACCGAGCGGTCCTGTGAGAAGCACGAGGTCTCCTGCGCGCATGTGCGTGGCGAGCTGTGCGCCAAGTTCGCGCATCTCGTCACCGGTGCTGACGTCGAGTCTGGCTTTCACAGCGTTGCCTTGGGCTTGAGCCCACCGAACCTGCACACCACCTCGTAATTGATGGTGTCCACAGCCCGAGCCCAATCCGTGGCAGTGGGTCCGCTGGGACCGATGAGTACTACCTCGTCGCCCGCGGTGCACTCCGTTTCCGGTCCAAGGTCCACCACAAATTGGTCCATGCATACTCGGCCTGCAATGGTGTACCGCTTGCCGCGGATCGCAACCTGCGCGGTGTTGCCTGCGCTGCGGAACACCCCATCCGCGTAGCCGGCACTCACTAGACCCAGAGTGGTTTCCACTGTGGTCACATAATCGTGGCCATAACTGACGCCTTGGCCCGCTGGCACCCGCTTGGTGAGGATCAGCGAACTCGACACCCGCATGGCGGGCTCAAGCCCAAAGTCAGCACCCTCAGGGTCTTCCACGGGAGGCAAGCCGTAGACCGCGATGCCGGGCCGCACCAAGTCAAAGTGGAGGTCAGGGCGGGTGAGCGTGCACGCAGAGTTTGCCAAGTGCCGCACCTCAAGCGTCAACCCCGCGTGCTCTGCGATCGCCACAGCTTCACGGAATACCGACGCCTGAGTGTCGATGGTGGGGTGACCTGGGGCATCGGCCCATGCCAAGTGAGACCACACTCCCACCACCGTGATGGAGCCCGCCTGCTGGGCCGCCACGGCAGCCTCTACTAACTCGCCAAACACGTCAAGCGGTGCGCCCTCACGCGCAAGCCCCGTATCCACGCACAAGTGCACGCGAGCCACAGAACCAGCCGCCCGGGCACCGGCTACGAGCGCATCGAGAACATCGAGCGACGATGCCGAGACATCCACTCCTGCCGCGATCAATGCGGCCGTTGGCACTTCCGCCCCGTAGAGCCACGTGAGGATGCGGCCCGAGTCACCGCCTTCACGCAACGCGAGCGCCTCATGAGGCTGGGCCACTCCCAACCACGACGCTCCCCCAGCACGCGCTGCGTGCGCCGCACCTACCAAGCCGTGGCCGTAAGCGTCGGCTTTGACCACCGCCATCACGGCCGCGTCAGTGCGTGCGCTCAAGTTCTGTACATTGCGCGTGATGGCGCTGTGGTCGATCTCTACTCGCACGTAGCTCATGCGCCCTCCGCCACCACTACGGCCGACGCGACTCCGGCATCGTGCGACATCGATAGGTGCAACGTGACAATGCCGAGCGCCGCGGCGCGAGCCGCGACAGTTCCGCGAATCGCCAGTTGGGGAGCGCCGTCGGCTCCGCGCACAATCTCCGCATCGTGCCACGCGAGTCCTGCAGGGGCACCCAAAGCCTTGGCCAGTGCCTCCTTGGCCGCCCAGCGAGCGGCCAAACTTCTACGACCCAACTCCCTCTCCGCCGGCGTGAAGACCTTCTCCAAGAACCCAGGCGTGCGGTCGAGCGTCTGGTCGAAGCGGTCAAGCGCCACGACGTCGATGCCCAAGCCAAGGATGGCCACTACTCCACCGTCACCGACTTGGCGAGGTTACGCGGCTGGTCAACGTCGTAGCCTTTAGCGGTGGCGAGGTCGTGCGCAAAGATCTGCAACGGCACCACCGTGAGCAGCGGCATCATCAACGTGGGCGCTTGAGGCACACGGATCACTACCTCGGCGTAGTTGTCGGCTTCCTCGTCGCCTTCCTCGGCGATCACGATGGTCCGCGCCCCCCGCGCACGCACCTCTTGAATGTTCGACACCACCTTGGAGTGCAGCGATTCACGGCCGCGCGGGCTGGGGAGAATCACCACTACAGGCTGGCCCTCTTCAATCAACGCAATGGGACCGTGCTTGAGTTCACCGGCCGCGAAACCCTCCGCGTGAATGTACGCGAGTTCCTTGAGTTTGAGCGCACCTTCGAGAGCCACCGGGTAGCCCACGTGACGTCCCAAGAAGAGCACGGTTTGAGTGTCCGCAAGGTCTTGCGCGAGTTGGCGAATCGGTTCGCTCGTATCCAGGATCAACTGGATCTTGGCTGGCAATTCATCCAGTTCGTGAAGCAGGGAGGCGATTTCGTCGGGGAACTTGTTGCCCCGCAGTTGCGCCATGTAGATGCCGAGCAGGTACGTTGCGGTGATCTGCGCCAAGAAGGCCTTGGTGGATGCCACCGCGATCTCCGGGCCTGCGCGCGTGTAGAGCACGGCATCGGCTTCCCTGGCAATGGTGGAGCCTTGGACATTGACGATGCCCACTACAGGGGCGCCCTGCTGTTGGGCGTGACGCACCGCCATGATGGTGTCCATGGTCTCGCCGGATTGGCTGATGGCCACCACCAACGTGCGCACGTTCACCACGGGATCGCGGTAGCGGAACTCGTGGGAGTACTCGACCTCTACCGGGATGCGGCACCAGTGCTCAATCGCATACTTCGCCACGAGACCCGCGTACGACGACGTTCCACACGCGATCACAATGATCTTGTCCACAGCGGCGAGCACGGTGGGGTCAATGATGCCTTCGTCGAGAGTGAGCTTGCCTTGATCATCGATGCGGCCCCGAAGGGTGTCGGCCACGGCAGCAGGTTGGTCGTGGATTTCCTTGTCCATGAACGTGGCAAAGCCGCCCTTTTGCGCTGCAGTGGCGTCCCACGTCACGGTGTACGGCTCCCGCTCCACCACGTTGCCGTCAAGGTCTGTGACTGTGACACCTTGAGGCGTAATGGTGACAACCTCGTCTTGACCTAACTCCAGGGCAGTGCGGGTGTGCTCAATGAAGGCCACCACGTCAGAACCCAAGAAGTTCTCGCCATCTCCAAGCCCCACCACGAGGGGCGAGTTACGACGAGTACCCACCACCACATGAGGCTCTTGAGCATCCACTGCAAGAAGAGTGAAAGCACCGTCCAACTGCCGCGCTACCGAACGCATGGCATCGGGCAGGCTCAACCCACTGTCAACCTCACGTGCCAGCAGGTGCCCTGCCACCTCAGTGTCGGTCTCGGAAAGGAACTCCACACCTTCGCTGGAGAGTTGCTTTCGCAAAGCGGCAAAGTTCTCGATGATGCCGTTGTGGATGATCGCGATGCGGCCCCCCGCGGACAGATGCGGGTGAGCGTTGACGTCCGTGGGTGAACCATGCGTGGCCCAGCGAGTGTGTCCGATCGCGGCGGTGCCTGCAGGCAACGGGTGCTCGCTGAGCTCCTTGGCGAGGTTCACAAGTTTGCCGGCCTTCTTGGAAACTGCGAGACGCTTGGCATCCGGCGTCACCACTGCAATGCCCGCGGAGTCATACCCGCGGTACTCGAGCCGCTCAAGGCCACCCATCACCACACCACCGGGACGCGCGCTAGCGTCCCCTGAACCTACGTAACCCACGATTCCACACATGGGCAAGAGTCTAGTTGCCGCGCATGGGCCACAATGAGACGGTGACTTTCGCTACCTCCCCTGACAGCCCCTTTGTCACACTCACCCGTCAGGAGTGGTCGGCATTGGCCGATGCCACGCCTTTGCCGCTCACTGAAGAGGACATTGCGCGGGTGCGGGGTTTAGGCGACCCGATTGACGTGACCGAAGTGGATCAGATCTACCGGCCGCTATCACGGCTGTTGGATCTGTACTCCGAAGCCACGGGTGCTCTGCACCGGGCTACGAGCGAGTTTCTAGGCGAGCGTGCGTTACGCACACCCTTTGTCATCGGCATTGCAGGGTCTGTAGCGGTAGGGAAGTCCACGAGCGCCCGCGTGCTCCGTGAACTCATGGCGCGCTGGCCCGGCTCCCCTCACGTGGAACTGATCACCACGGATGGCTTCTTGCTTCCCAATGCTGAACTCGAACGCCGCGGTCTCATGGACCGCAAAGGATTCCCCGAGTCCTATGACCGGCGAGCATTGCGGGACTTCATTGCTGCGGTGAAGTCAGGTGTCAGCCACGT
>JAEYYZ010000086.1 GCA_023428185.1 Actinomycetes bacterium | reverse complement strand
GCGAACTTCAAGCCGCCGCTGAGGAGGCTGGAGTCACTTTGTGGTGGCAAGTAGACGGAGGCATCACCGAGCAGACCATCGCCGATGCTGTGAGTGCGGGCGCCGACACCGTGGTGGCAGGGTCTGCGGTGTACGGCCACGAATCGCCCTCCAGTGCCGTGGACGTGTTGCGCTCACTCGCCCTTGACGCCGCACGAGGACACTCCCATTAGCGTGCTGGATGCTGCCGGTGCCATGGCGCGCGCCGTGGAACTCGCCGCGTTGGGACCCGCACACGGTCCCAATCCCAGGGTGGGGGCGGTGATTACGTCCGCCACTGGAGAGGTATTGGGCGAGGGTTGGCATCACGGTTCAGGCACCGCCCACGCGGAAGTGAAGGCCATTGAGGACGCGGCCCATCGAGGCAACTCCGTCCAGGGTGCGACCGCGTACGTCACGCTCGAGCCATGTGCCCACACTGGTCGCACAGGCCCATGTGTTGACGCGCTCACGCAGGCTGGGATCGCCGTCGTCAGGTACGCCGTCCCTGACCCAAATCCTTCCGCGCGCGGCGGGGGCCAGATACTGGCGTCTCGGGGCATTGATGCGCGGCTACAGCCGTGGGCGGCGGCGGCCGAACTCAACCGCACTTGGCTCGCGGCGGTGGGCCGTGGCAGGCCCTACGTCATCGCCAAGTGGGCCCAAACTCTGGATGGACGCAGTGCCGCGGCGGATGGTTCGAGTTTTTGGATCACGGGGGAGCAAGCACGCGAGCATGCTCACTCAATACGCGCTCAAGCCGATGCCATGGTGGTAGGCACAGGAACAGTGCTGGCAGATGACCCCTTGCTTTCGGCGCGGCCCAATGGGGTGGAGAGCGCGCATCAGCCCCTGCGCGTGGTGATGGGACTGAGGGACACCTCTGGACAGCGAGTCTGGAGAGACGGCAACGCCTTGGCGGCGCGCACGCGTGATCCAGCAGAAGTGCTCACCATGCTTGCTGAGCTCGAAAAGCGCACGGTCGTAGTGGAAGGCGGGTCGGTTGTCATTACGGCCTTCCTTGCCGCCGGTCTCGTGGATGAGATTCACGCGTACATCGCGCCTGCGCTGCTAGGCGAAGGCACACCTGCCATTGGAGCCTTGGGAATCGGGACGATGGCGCAAGCGTTACGGGCTCAGCGCATTGAATCAGTGGCGCTGGGCGCCGATACGCTGATCCGTGCGCTCGTCGCAGACGTGCGTGACTGACGGAAGGAAGCGATGTTTACCGGCATCATCGAGGCGGTGGGCACAGTGGTCGCGGTCGCTGACCAAGGAGCCCGCTCTCAAATCACGATCTCAGTTCCCGGCTGGGGTGCGGATCTGCAGCACGGGGAGTCCATCGCCGTAGACGGTGTGTGCCTTACCGTGGCCAAACACAGTGGCGATGACTGGGTTGCCGATGTCATGCGCATCACCCGTGAGACCACCACGCTGGGCACCATCACCCCTGGTACCCGGGTGAATATTGAGCGCGCCTTGCGTGCAGACTCGCGTCTGGGCGGCCATATCCTCCAAGGTCACGTCGATGCTCGGGCAATCCTTGTGGCCCGCGATTCACAACCTGACTGGGAAGACTTCACGTTTGAGGTGCCTGCACACATAGAGCGCTACGTGGTGCTCAAGGGTTCCATTGCGTTGCAGGGGACGTCCCTCACGGTTGCCTCCGTTGAGGGGAACCGTGTCACCGTGTCACTCATCCCTACAACGTTGCAGGACACCACTCTTGGCGCGCTCGCTGTGGGCGACCACGTGAACGTCGAGGTAGATGTCATAGCCAAATACGTGGAGCGCATGGTGAGTGACCGGTCATGAGCGATCCCATAGTGGAACTGGTGGAACGAGCGCTCCACGACCTCGCCCTTGGCAAGCCCGTACTGGTTGCTGATTCCCGCGCACGCGAGGACGAGGCTGACTTCATCCTGTCCGCCGAGCGCGCCACGGTGGAATGGGTGGCCTGGGGGATTCGGCATTCAAGTGGTTATTTGTGCGCGCCGATGCCTGGCCCCAAAGCGGACAGCCTGAACTTGCCGCTAATGGTCCCTAACAGCCAAGACCCACGCCGCACGGCTTACACGGTATCCGTGGACGCTGCGAGCGGCATCACCACAGGAATTTCCGCAGCCGACAGGCATCGGACCCTGCAAATTCTGGCTAAGAAAGACGCGCACCCGGATGAATTCATCCGGCCCGGGCATGTTTTGCCGCTCCGCGCTGTTGCTGGTGGTGTCCTGCATCGTCCCGGTCACACGGAGGCGTGCGTTGACTTGTGCCGACTCGCTGGCCTTGAGCCAGTAGGAGTCATTGCGGAACTGGTCAACGACGACGGCTCCATGATGCGCCGGGGCGATGCTTCCACTTTGGCAGCAAAGGAGGGGCTCGTTCTCATGACGATCGCCGACCTTATCCACTACCGCCGTGTCACCCATGACCTTCCCACGGAAGTGGAGCTTCAGCCCCACCGTGTGCTCGCTCAAGGTGAGGCACGATTGCCCACCGAGTTTGGTGAGTTCACCATCAAGGGCTTCCGCGACGCGCGCACTGGCGATGAGCATGTGGCCCTTGTCAAGGAAGCCGCGCCCGGCGTGACGCCCCTTGTGCGAGTGCACTCCGAGTGCCTCACGGGCGATGCCTTTGGCTCCTTGCGTTGCGAGTGTGGTCCTCAACTTCACAGTGCCATGGAACAAGTCGCGCAACAGGGCGGGGCAGTGGTGTACCTGACCGGGCATGAAGGCCGGGGTATCGGCATCCTGTCCAAGATTGAGGCGTACGCGCTCCAAGATGAGGGCCGCGACACCGTGGACGCCAACGTGGACCTAGGTCTACCTGTGGACCGCCGTGAGTACGGTGCGGCCGCAGCGATTCTGCACGATCTCGGTTTGACGCATGTGCGTCTCTTGACCAACAACCCCGCCAAGGTTGAAGGTTTGCGCGCTTCCGGTATTGACGTGGTGGAGCGCGTGCCTCATCACGTAGGGGCCCACCCTGAAAATGCCGCGTACCGGCACACTAAGGTGGAGCGCATGGGTCACCTACAAGGCAACACACCCTCCGGAGACGGCGCATGAGTGGTGAGGGCGCTCCCCAGATTCAGGTCGATGCGCAGGGTCTCACAGTGGAGATAGTGGCGGCCCAGTGGCACACAGCCGTCATGGACGGTTTGGTCGCGGGCGCCATTGCGGAAGCGGAGCGTTCCGGCGCGCACTACCGAGTGACACGCGTTCCTGGCGCGTTTGAACTGACAGTGGTCGCAGAGCACCTTGCGCGCCAGAGAGCCCAGGCCATCGCGTGCCTGGGTGTAGTGATCAAGGGCTCCACCCCGCACTTTGAGTACGTGTGCCAAGGCGTCACCGCCGGCCTCACGGACGTAGCTCGCCAGAACGCCGTCCCAGTAGGTTTTGGCGTGCTGACATGCGACAACGAGCAGCAAGCGCTCGACCGTGCAGGGCTGCCGGGATCGTCCGAAGACAAAGGCGCGGAGGCCGTTGCTGCCGCACTTGCTACGGCCCTGGTGCTCCGCGGCCTCTAGCGTCGATTCCTACGCGCGGGAGGCTCGCCGCGTGCCACGCGGGGCCACGCCCTCACTGGCGCACTAGGCTTGCCGCGTGAAGACATTCGACGAACTCTTTGAAGAGCTCTCTGCCCGTGCCGTGGAGCGGCCCGAAGGCTCCGGGACAGTCGCCTTACTGGACGCTGGCGTCCATGCGATTGGCAAGAAGCTCGTTGAAGAGGCTGCCGAGGCATGGATGGCCGCGGAGTACGAATCTGACGACGCTGCCGCCGAGGAATTGTCTCAACTCCTGTACCACGTCCAAGTGATGATGATCGCTAAGGGCCTGACGTTGGCCGACATCGGCCGCTATTTGTAGGGAAACCATGCTGCGCATTGCCGTACCCAATAAGGGCTCGTTGTCAGACCCCGCTATCCAATTGCTCCAAGAGGCGGGCTATAAGCAACGTCGCGACCCTCGCGAACTGGTGTTCGTGGATACGCGCAACGACGTCGAGTTCTTCTTTTTGCGGCCGCGTGACGTAGCGGTGTACGTGGGTTCTGGCACCGTGCAAGCGGGCATTACGGGCCGTGATTTGTTGCTGGATTCCGGCGCCGATGCCACCGAGCAGTTGGAACTTGGCTTTGGGGCCTCGACGTTCCGCTACGCAGCTCCCGCGGGTGAAATCTCCACCGTGGAGGGTTTGCACGGCAAGCGCGTGGCCACGAGTTACCCGCGGCTGGTCGATAACCACTTGCGTTCGTTTGGGGTGGAGGCGCATGTTGTCCAGCTTGACGGCGCTGTGGAGTCCTCGGTGCGCCTTGGCGTGGCCGATGCCGTGGCCGACGTGGTTTCCACGGGTTCCACGTTGCGTGCGGCCGGGCTGGAGATTTTTGGCGATCCTATTCTCAAGTCTGAGGCCATCCTGATCCGTGCCAATGACGTTCCTGAATCAGTGACCGCTGTGCTCGCTGCGCGTTTGCGGGGAGTCTTGATGGCGCGCCAATACGTGCTGATGGA
>JAEYYZ010000035.1 GCA_023428185.1 Actinomycetes bacterium | reverse complement strand
CCTACATCGGACCTTCTACGGGAACCTCACCCGGTGCGCTACCCTGGAGGCATGAGCTCACGCTCGCTACTCCTTCGTTGCCGCGACGGGGCCTGACAGGCCGCATCCCCGTCGCGGTGGTTGGTGTGCCGGCCCACAGCCAGGAACCCACAGATTTCACGCGAAGGATAGACGGACTATGAGTGAGCATTACACCGGCGGTGACCAGAGCGCTTCGCGCATGCCACTGCACAAATACCAGCCATTTCACCAGCAGATCACAGTGGACTTGCCTGACCGCACGTGGCCAAGCAAACGCATTGAGAAGGCCCCGCGTTGGTGTGCTGTGGACTTGCGAGACGGCAACCAGGCGCTCATTGAGCCCATGGACGTGGATCGCAAACTGCGCATGTTCGACCTCTTGGTGCGCATGGGCTACAAGGAGATCGAGGTCGGTTTCCCCAGCGCCAGCCAGACCGACTTTGACTTTGTGAGGCGCCTTATTGAGGACGGCCGCATTCCTGCCGACGTGACCATTCAGGTGCTGACGCAGGCCCGCGAGCACCTCATTGAGCGCACGTATGAGTCGTTGCGTGGTGTGCCCAACGCGATTGTGCACTTGTACAACTCCACGTCCATCCTGCAACGCGACGTAGTGTTCCGCGCTAGCGAGGACGAGATCATGGACATCGCTACGCACGGCGCCATGCTTTGTCAGAAGTTCGAGGAGACCCTGCCGGATACCCGCATCTTCTACGAATACAGCCCGGAGTCCTTCACCGGCACTGAACTCGAGTACGCGGCCAAGGTCTGCAACGCGGTGCTGGAGGTGTGGAAGCCCACCCCGGAGCGCAAGGTGATCATCAACTTGCCCGCCACCGTGGAAATGGCCTCGCCCAATGTCTACGCCGATGCCATTGAGTGGATGAACCGCAACCTTGACTACCGCGATTCGGTAGTGCTGAGCCTGCACCCCCACAATGACCGCGGCACCGCCGTGGCCGCAGCAGAGCTCGGCTACATGGCAGGCGCCGACCGCATCGAGGGCTGCCTCTTTGGCAACGGAGAGCGCACCGGAAACGTGGACCTGGTGACCTTGGGCATGAACCTCTTCAGCCAAGGCATTGACCCTCAGATCGACTTCAGCGACATGGACGAGATCCGTCGCACCGTGGAGTACTGCAACCAACTGGACGTGCACCCACGCCACCCCTGGGGCGGCGACTTGGTGTTCACGGCCTTCTCCGGCTCGCACCAGGACGCCATCAAGAAGGGCCTTGAGCGCATGGAAGCCGATGCCGCCAAGCAGGGCGTCACGGTGGACGACTTGGTTTGGGCGGTCCCGTACTTGCCCATTGACCCTCGTGACGTGGGCCGCAACTATGAGGCCGTTATTCGAGTCAACTCGCAGTCCGGCAAGGGTGGCGTGGCGTACCTGATGAAGTCTGAGTACAACTTGGACCTCCCTCGCCGCCTGCAAATTGAATTCTCCCGCGTGGTCCAAGTTGAAGCCGATGCCTCGGGCACCGAGATGACCGCCTCACGTTTGTGGGAAATCTTCGAGGACGAATACTTGCCCGCACCGGACCCAGCCAACAAGTGGGGACGCTTTGCCCTGCAGGGAACGCGCACCTCGTCCACCGACGCTGGACCGGACTCGCTGGAGGCTGACCTTATCGACAACGGTGAGTTGGTCACCGTAAACGGATCCGGCAATGGACCCGTGGCGGCCTTTGTGGCTGCTCTCGCCACTCGCGGAGTGCAGGTGGATGTGCTCGACTATGCCGAGCACGCCATGACCGCTGGTGGGGACGCGAACGCGGCATCGTACGTTGAATGCCGGATGGGCAATGAGGTGTTGTGGGGCGTGGGCATCGACCCGTCCATCACCACCGCAACGCTCAAGGCCATCATTTCCGCTGTCAACCGCTCTCAAAGGTGAACCGCATGCACCGCACGTCCTCACTGTCCACGCGCGCTCGACTCGTGGCTGGTGCCACGCTCGCAAGCGCCGCGTTGCTTCTCGGAGGGTGCTCCTCGGAGCCGCCTGTAGCCGAGACCGTGGCCACCCAGTTGCCAGATCTGACGGTGGAGGGACTCCAGACGCTCGAGTGCGGAAGCGGCGAAATCATCGCGGACAACTTTGTGGCGCCTCAAGCGCCCTACGTGGCGCAATGCTGGACCGGCAGCCCCGAGACCCCGTTCACGCAGTTGGCCTCGATCATCGCCCGCAGGGTGGCTGAATCAACGGGCGGAACGGATTTGTCTGCCCAGGCATGTCCCGCGGATGTCCTCAATGTGCAGGAGGGCATCGCGTGCCGCGCCGTGTACGTGGGCGAGCAGGGCAACGACACGTTGGTGCGAGTCATAGTGACCTTGGCGGACCTGG
The DNA here is from genome assembly GCA_023428185.1 of Actinomycetes bacterium. Classification (GTDB taxonomy): domain Bacteria; phylum Actinomycetota; class Actinomycetes; order Actinomycetales; family Demequinaceae; genus Demequina. Next base: position 654 of record JAEYYZ010000035.1, on the reverse strand, counting down.
AATCAGTGTTGGCGAATGTGCCCGAGGAGTCACCCACATCGGACGATGTGATTGCGGCCCTCGAAGGAGCCAAGGTCGAAGTTCTCGTGGGCAGCGAACCCGTGCCGGTGGCATCGGCAAGCCCTGCCCCCTAGTACGGCTGAGCGCGCGACAATAAGCCGTGCCTCTTTACCGTGACGACGCCATCGTCTTGCGCACCCACAAACTGGGTGAAGCAGACCGCATCGTCACGCTACTGACCAAGCACCACGGCAAGGTGCGCGCCGTAGCTAAAGGCGTCCGCCGAACCTCCAGCCGCATTGGCGCGCGCATGGAGCCGTTCATGCTTGCGGACGTCCAGCTGTATGAGGGCCGCAATCTTGACATTGTGAGCCAAGTGGAAATGCGTGAGCCGTACGCGCGGCGAATAGCGGAGGACTACCAACTCTTCACAGCCGCCACCGCCATGGTGGAGACGGCGGACAAGCTGGTGGACCATGAGAAGGAGCCCGCGCTGCAGCAATACCGGCTGTTGCATGGGGCTCTTGGGGCGTTGAGTCGGCGCGAACATGACCCGGGCTTGGTGTTGGACTCGTTCCTGCTCCGGTCACTCGCCATTGCCGGTTACGCGCCCAGTTTTGACGTGTGCGCCACGTGCGGCAAGCCCGGGCCCCA